>DATKFT010000024.1:0-13187 GCA_035544335.1 Pseudorhodoferax sp. | reverse complement strand
TTGAACATCTCGCCGGCCAGGTGCAGCGAGCTGCCCGTGCCGATCGAGCCGAAGCTGAGCTTGCCGGGATGGGCCTTGGCATAGGCCACGAACTCGGGCACGTTCTTGGCGGGCAGCGCCGGGTGCACCACGAGGAACAGTGGCGTGCTGAAGAACATGGAGACCGGCGCGAAGTCCTTGAACGGGTCGTAGGGCATGGACTTCTGCGAATGGATGTTGAGCACCAGGCTGGACAGGCTGCCCAGGAACAAGGTGTAGCCGTCCGGTGCGGCCTTGGCGACCGCCTCCGCGCCGATCATCTGGCTCGCGCCGGGGCGGTTGTCTGGGATCACGGGCTGCCCCAGCCGCGCACCGAGCTGCGTGCCCAGCTCGCGCGCCAGCGTGTCGCCGATGCCGCCGGGCGGGTAGGGCACGACCAGACGCAGCGGCTTGGTCGGATAGGCCTGCGCCGCGGCACAGGCGGCGCAGGCCGCGAGCAGGCAGGCGCCCGCCAGTCGCAGGCTGCCCTGCAGGAATCGCTTCATCGTTGTCTCCTGGTTGTGGTTGGGGAGGCCGCTCAACGCGCCGCCGGTGCGCTGCCGCGGCCTTCGCTGTCACCGAAGCGCTCCACCATCACGTCGTTGAGCGGCTTGGAGCGGTGCGCGACCCAGCCGCCGGAATGCACGGCATAGGCCTCGGGATGCGCGAGCGCCTGGGGCGCGATGCCGTTCATGTGGTCGCGCACCTGCTGCAGCAGCAGCCGGCGCGTGCGCACCACGCCGACATCGGTGGGCCCCAGGTGCTCGCGCGTGCGGTCGGCGATGGGCCCCTGGCTGTCCTGGATGGCGGCGTCCTGCTCCGACACGCCGTGGATGCCGGTGAAGCTGTTGTGCTTCTGGTCGGCGCGGTCGATCAGGTAGTCGTTGCGGATGTTGCGCAGCGGCACGTAGTGTTCGTCCACCGCGGCATGCACGGTGTGGCCGCGCTGCGCCATGGCGATCTCCTCGTCGGTGAGCGGGCGGTCGGGGTTCCAGGTGTAGGTGTAGATCCAGCAGCTGGTGTCGCTGACGGGCACGAAGGTCTGGCCGTGGTAGTTCTCGCCCGGGAACGCGCTGGGCGCCAGGCCGTGGTTGGGCGCCAGGAAATGCGTGATGCGCCAGTACAGCTCGTCGCCGTCGGCTGCGCGCGCGGCGCCCAGGACCAGACCGCTGGCGATCTCCTCGACGCTGAAGCGGGGCATGGGATCGTCGCGCACCCAGCGGAAGCGGTCGTTGCGCACTTGCTGGGTGCCGAGCGCGGCGTGCTTGAGCCGCTCCACGGCCGCCTTCTCGTCCATCTCCTCGGTGCCCAGGATCATGTGCAGGAACGAGAAATGCGCGGTGTCGACGGCGCCGTCCACGCATTGCAGCCAGTTGCAGTCCTGCCACTTCTTGCTCACGTAGCGGTGCGACGGCGGCACCAGCGCGAAGGCCATCATCGGCAGCGGTGGCAGCTCCGCCGCCGGGCCCATGTAGGCCCAGATGTAGTCGCCCCATTCCTGCGTGGGATAGGCCTTGATGCGGATGCGCTCCTTGTACGGCGAGTCGGGCGGTGCGGTCGGCAGGTCGACGCAGCGGCCCGTGGTGTCGAACTTCCAGCCGTGGAACACGCAGCGCAGGCCGCAGTTTTCGTTGCGGCCGTAGTAGAGGTTGGCACCGCGGTGCGGGCACACGGGGTCGACCAGGCCGACCTTGCCGCTGCTGTCGCGGAACGCGAGCAGGTCCTCGCCCAGGATCTTGAGCTTCTTGGGTGGACAATCGGGTTCGGGCAGCTCGCGCGACAGCAGCACCGGCATCCAGTAACGCCGCAGCAGGCCGCCCATCGGTGTCGCGGGACCGGTCCGCGTCAGCAGTTCGTTGTCTTCTCGGCTCAGCATCTCGTCTCTCGTGGGGTTGGTGTCGATGCAGTGTCCGGGCGGGGCCGGCACAGCGGAGCGGTTCATTTCGACTATCCGAATAGAATTCGGACATGCGGAATTCATCCCGAAGTGCGCAGCCTGGGGTCGCCGGCGCAGGCGTTCCCAATCCCTACCAGACCAACCTCGAGCCGGCCGACCTCGAATACAACCAGAGCGTCGCGCGCAGTGCCGACGACCGGCAGTTCGCCACCACGCTGGCGCGCGGTTTCGAGATCCTGCGCTGCTTCAGCGCGGTGCGCACCGTGCTGGGCAACAAGGAGCTGGCCGACGAGACCGGGCTGTCGCGCCCGACGATCTCGCGCTTCACCTACACATTGGTGCGGCTGGGCTATCTGCGCAGCGATGCCGCGACGGGCAAGTACCGGCTCGGCCCCGCGGTCATTTCGCTCGGTTACCCGCTGCTGGCCAGCCTGGCGCTGCGCCAGACGGCACGGCCGCTCATGAACGAGCTGGCGCGCAAGACGCGCAGCTCGGTGTCCATGGGCATCCGCGACCGGCTGAGCGTCGTCTACGTGGAGACCAGCCGGGCCAGCGCACCCTGGTCGGCGCAGCTGTCCGATGTCGGGCTGCGCTATCCCATCGCATCCACCGCGATCGGGCACGCCTACCTGGCCGGGCTGGAGCAGACCGCGCGCGATGCATTGCTCAACGAGATCCGCGTGCACACGCCGACCACCTGGGCCCGCTACGGCGAGCGGCTGTCCGCGGTCCGCGAAGAACTCACGCGCAAGGGCTTTTGCAGCAGCTACGGCGAGCAGCACCCCGACTACCACGCGGTCGGCGTGCCCTTCGGCATCGCAGGCGACGGCGAGGCGGTCGTCTTCAACTGTGTCTCGCGCATCGACGTGGCCTCGCGCGAAAGCCTGGAAAAGATCCTGGGGCCGCAGCTGGTCGCGATGGTCGAGCAGCTGCGCGGCGTTGCCGCGCGCTGACAGGGCGCTTCGAGACACCGCGCCCTCCAGCCGTGCACTGCGCCGCATGGCGAGAATCGGCCCCACCGTGCCCGCTGCATCCGCTTCATCCACTTCACCCGACCCCCAGGCGCCCGCGCACTGTGCATTGCAGGGCTTCATCCTCACGCGCCACTGGCGCGATGTGGCGGACGGCACCGAGATCGAGTACTGGCTGGCCACGGATGCCGGGCCGAAGAAGGTCCTGCTGCGCCAGCAGAGCTCGGTCGCGTTCTTCGCCAGCCGGCACCGGGCGGTTGTCGAGGCGCAGCTCGCGTTCCTGCCAGGGCTGCAGATCCGCGAACTCGCGCTGAAGACCTTCGGCCAGGAGCCCGTGCTCGGCGTCTACGCCGCGCAGTTCCGCCAGCTCGGCAAGCTGGCCCGCGCGCTGCAGCCCGCGCAGGTCATGCTGCACGAAGCCG
Source organism: Pseudorhodoferax sp. (assembly GCA_035544335.1). Taxonomy (GTDB): domain Bacteria; phylum Pseudomonadota; class Gammaproteobacteria; order Burkholderiales; family Burkholderiaceae_C; genus Pseudorhodoferax. The sequence goes on along the minus strand of DATKFT010000024.1, from coordinate 9,879 downwards.
ATGTGCGTCCCCATGACCGCTACCTCATGGAGCGCTTCATCACCGCGGGCGTGCGGGTCGAAGGCGGTGCTCACGACGGGCAGGCCATCGTCGATTGCCGGCTCAGGCCGGATCCGGACTACCGCCCCGTGCTGAAGCTCGTATCGCTGGACATCGAGACGAGCGCGTCCGAGGCGCTGTACTCCATCGCACTGGACAGCGCAGGCGACCGGGTGGTCTTCATGCTCGGTGCGCCGCCGCCGCAATCCACCGCGCCGGCGGACTTCAGGCTGGTCTATTGCGCGGACCGGGGCGCGCTGATCGAGCAGCTCAACGCCTGGTTCGTGGCGCACGACCCGGACGTGCTCATCGGCTGGAACGTGGTCCAGTTCGACCTGCGCGTGCTGCAGAAGACCGCCGACGCCTGCGGTCTGCCCTTGCTGCTGGGGCGCGGGCGCCGGCCCATCGCCTGGCGCACCCATCCGGGCAAGCAGGGCTATCTGTTCGCCCCCATGCCGGGCCGCGTGGTCATCGACGGCATCGACGCCTTGCGGGCCGCGGTGTGGAGCTTTGCGTCCTTCAGCCTGGAGAACGTGGCGCAGCAGCTGCTGGGCGAAGGCAAGGAGATCGGCGACGCCTACGACAAGATGGCCGAGATCGAGCGGCGCTACCAGCACGACAAGCCCGCGTTGGCCAGCTACAACATCCGCGACTGCGCGCTTGTGCTGCGCATCTTCGAGAAGGCCAAGCTGCTGCAGTTCGTGCTCGAGCGCGCGCAGACCACGGGCCTGCAGGCGGACCACTTCGGTGGTTCCATCGCCGCCTTCAGCCACCACTACCTGCCGCGCATGCACCGCCTGGGCTATGTCGCGCCCAACGTGGGCGAGATCGCGGCCAAGGCCTATCCGGGCGGCTACGTGATGGACTCCAGGCCGGGTTTTTACGACTCCGTCGTGGTGCTGGACTACAAGAGCCTGTACCCCTCCATCATCCGGACCTTCCTCGTGGACCCCGTGGGCCTCGCCGAGGGCGCGCACGCCGACGACCCCGCGGTGCTCGTGCAGGGCCCGCAGGGCACGCTCTTTTCGCGCGACCGGCACTGCCTGCCCGAGATCGTGACCACGCTCTGGCATGCGCGGGACGCCGCCAAGCGCGCGCGCAACGAGCCGCTGTCGCAGGCGCTCAAGCTGCTCATGAACTCCTTCGCGGGCGTGCTGGGTGCTTCCGAATGCCGCTTCTTCAATCCCAAGCTCGTGTCCGCCGTCACGCTGCGCGGGCACGACATGATGAAGCGCACGCGCGACTTCGTGGAGCAGCGCGGCTACCAGACCATCTACGGCGACACCGATTCCATCTTCATCTGGCTCGGGCGCGCCCACAGCAACGAGGAGGCGCACGCGGTGGCCGCCGGCCTCGTGCAGGACATCAACGCGTGGTGGACCCAGGGCCTGCGCGAGGAGCAGGGGCTGGAGAACTTCCTGGAGATCGAGTTCGACACCCACTACGCGAAGTTCTTCATGCCCACCATCCGCGGCTCGGACGTGGGCAGCAAGAAGCGCTATGCGGGCCTCAGCGTGGATGCCCAGGGCCGCGAGGAGATGGTGTTCAGGGGGCTGGAGATGGCCCGCAGCGACTGGACCCTGCTGGCGCGGCAGTTCCAGGAGGGCCTGCTCTCGCGCATCTTCCGCGGCGAGCCCTACCGGGACTTCGTGACCGACTACGCGCAGGCCACGCTGGCGGGCCACAAGGACGACCTGCTGGTCTACCGCAAGCGCCTGCGCCACCGGCTCGACGCCTACCAGGTCAACGTGCCGCCGCAGGTGCGGGCGGCCCGCATCGCCGACGCGCACAACGAGAAGATGAACCGGCCCCGGCAATACCAGCACGGCGGCTGGATCCATTACGTCATGACGCACGGGGGGCCGGAGCCGCTCGAGGCGCGCCGCTCCGGCATCGACTACGGGCACTACCTGGGCAAGCAGCTGCAGCCCATCGCCGATGCCATCCTGCAGCCCATGGGCGAGAGCTTCGCAGCGCTGACGACGCGGCAGCGCGTGCTGTTCTAGCGGGTCCGGCCCGGTTTTGCGCGCAGACAGCCGTGGCACCCGAGGGGCATTCCGGGCAGGGCGTGGCGGTGTGCAGCCGCAATCTGCTGTTCGACGATGGGGCGTGGCGGCGGGCACGGGTCTTTCGCGAGGCATTGCAATGCATGGCCCAGGCCGTGTTTCGACAAGCCGGTTTTGGACCGTGTTGACCCACGACCTGATCGCGCCACCTGGCGGGTTCGAACGCGTGCAGGGCCGGACTTTCGCCGAGTTGGCCGTGCCGCCCTGGACATGGGGGCCGCCCCATTCGGTGCACGGGCGGGGCATGGCGGCCCGCTTCGGCGAGGCCGGCGTGCCAGCCGGTGGTGCGACCCAGGTCGGTGTGGCGGCCCCCATGCTGCTGCGCCGCCAGTGCGATCCGTTGGGGCACGTTGCCATAGAGGCCCTCGGCATCGCGAAGGCCGCTGTCGAGGCGCTCGCCCGACACAACGCCGCCGGACCGCTTGACCCGCCCGTCTGAACCCGCCATGCCCCCGGCCATGCCGAGGCTTCGTGCGCGTCCGAGCGCAGCGTCGTGCATTCGCCCGAGGGCTGGGGGCTTGCGTTCGTCGCTGGCTACGTCGCCGTGCTGTCCTCAAAAGACACATACCATTTGGTATCTTTTCTGAGTTTCCGCTTCCTTGAAAGAATGGTTCGATTTTCGAGTGTCTAATTACTTCAAAAGGAGGCGCCCGTTACTTTGATTGACGATGTGGCATACCTGGTGGTATGTTTCTGCTAGACCTCATCCAAGGAGACCACTAGATGGAGAAGCTGCGCTGGAGACAACGCCCAGAAGGATCGAACTGGGGCGACTTCGGTCCCGACGACCAGATCGGTCGCATGAACCTGCTGACACCGCAGACGCGATTGCGTGCGATCCGCGAAGTCGAGCACGGCATCGCGTTCTGCCTGAGCCTGCCGCTGGACTACCCGGGCGGCAACACGCTGTCGCCACACCGCAAGGCGCCCAAGTTCGTCTACGAGAAGCGCGGCGACGGTTTCAACTTCAACTACCGGCTGTCCCAGGTCAACGACCGCTTCTGCGACGTGGTCTCGGACGACGCCGTGCTGATGTTTCTGCAGTACTCCACGCAGTGGGACAGCCTGGGCCACGTCGGCCAGATGTTCGACGCCGACGGCGACGGCCATCCCGAGAAGGTCTACTACAACGGCTACCGTGGCGGCATCGAATTGCTGGGACCGGACGATTCCGAGCGCGGCTGGGGGGCGCGCTCGATCGGCATCGAGAACCTGGCGACGGCGGGCGTGCAGGGCCGCGGCGTGATGGTCGACCTGGAGAAGCTGCACGGACGCACGCGCGCGCTGGTCGGCTACGACGGATTGATGGCCGCACTCGATGCCCAGGGCGCCAAGGTGGAGCAGGGCGACTTCCTGTGCCTGTACACCGGCTTCGCCGACCTGCTGCTCGAGATGAAGAAGGAGCCCGACGCCGCCGTGCTGGCCAGCTCCTGCGCCGTGTTGGACGGACGCGACGAGAAGCTGCTGCAGTGGATCACCGATTCGGGCATCGTCGCCATCTGCGCCGACAACTATGCGGTCGAAGCCTATCCGGCCACGCCAGGCACGGCGGACAGGTACCCGGGCCTGCCACTGCATGCGCACTGCCTGTTCAAGCTCGGCCTGAACCTGGGCGAGCTCTGGTACTTCGGCGAGCTTGCGCAGTGGCTGCGCGCGCACCAGCGTTCGAACTTCCTGCTCACGGCGCCGCCGTTGCGGCTGCCCGGCGCGGTTGGTTCGCCCGCGACACCGATCGCGACGGTCTGAGCCACGGCCGAACACGACAACGAAGGAGACAAGACATGCGCATCCGATTGAAAGCCCTGGCATGGGCCGCCGCCCTGGCGCTGCCGCTGAGCGTGGTGGCCCAGGCCGGCGACTCCGCTGCCCACTGGCCCAACAAGCCCGTGACATTGGTCGTGCCCTTTCCACCCGGCGGCACCAGCGACGTCGTCGGGCGCCAGCTCGCACAGGAACTCGGCGAGGCCATGGGTGGCACCTTCATCATCGACAACAAGGCCGGTGCCGCCACCGCGATCGGCGCGTCCTATGTGGCCCGTGCCAACAAGGACGGCTACACCTTGCTGCTGTCGGCTGGCAGCACCTTCACGACCACGCCGCACCTGATCGACAAGCTTCCCTACAAGCTGGAGGACTTCGCGCCGGTCGCGGCCGTGGCCACCGTACCGTTCGCGTTCGTGGTCAAGAAGGACTTTCCTGCCAAGACCGTGGCTGAGTATCTGGCCTACGGCAAGGCCAACCCGGGCAAGATCAACAACGCCACCAATGGCCAGGGCAGCATGGTGCACCTGCTCGGTGAACTGATCGCCTCGGGTCTGGACCTCAAGATGACCCAGGTGCACTACAAGGGTGCCGCGCCAGCCACCATGGACATGATCGGCGGCGTGGTCGATTCCAACGTGGAGGCGCTGACCAGCGCGCTGCCCAATGTGAACGCCGGCAAGTACCGCGCGATCGCGGTGCTGAGCCCCGAACGCCAGCCGCTGATGCCGGACGTGCCGACCTTCCGCGAGCTGGGCTACCCCTCCATCGTCGGCGAGACCTGGTACGCGGTGTTCGCCCCTGCGGGCACGCCCAAGCCCGTCATCGACAAGCTCAACGCCGCGCTGCGCAAGATCACGACCGGGCCGCGCTTCGCCGAGGCCATGCGCAAGATCGGCAACGAGCCCAAGGCCAGCACGCCGGCCGAGCTCATCGAGGTCACGCAGCAGCAGAGCCAGAAATGGGGCGAGCTCATCAAGCGCCTGAACATCAAGGCGGACTGAAGCACGAAAGGCCCGCGGTGCGGGCCTTTCTGTTGGGATGGTGCCGCGCTCAGGCCGGCAGGTAGCCCAGGCGGCCCATGGCCTGCAGGTGCTCGACGATGCATTCCTCGGTGTCGATGCAGTCGTGGAAGCCGAACTGCCGCAGCTTGATGGTCGAGACCAGCGGCGGCAGCGCCAATGGCCGGCGCGCGGACCAGGTCGCCTCGGCGTACTGCCACGACAGACCGATCAGCGTGTCGAGATCGGCCACGCGCAGGCCCTCGCGCTCGGCGATGCGGCGCCACAGCGCGGCATGCCTGGGCATCTCCTCGCGCAGCCGCGTCCCGGCCGGCTCGCCAAGCGGCATGCCGAAGAAGGCGGCCAGCCGCTCGAACAGGCTGGCCCAGACCACCACGTCGCCGTTCGCCACGTTGAAGGCCTCGCCGTGCGCGCGCGGTTCGTCCCAGGCCCATTCGGTCACTTTGGCGATGAGTCGCGCGTCGGTGCATTCGGTCAGCAGGTGCGGGTGGCCCGGGTAGGCCAGGGGCCGGCCTAGCTCGCGCGACAGCAGCGCGTAGGCGCCCAGCGCGGCCACCGGGTTCATCGCGCTGCCGACTGCCACGCCCAGCACGATCTGCGGCCGCAGCACGGTCCAGCCGAAACCGGCGCGCACCGCGTGTGCGGCCAGCAGGTCCTGCTGGTCGAAGTAGAAGTTCGCATGGTCGCGCAGCGCGTCCTGCTCGCGCGCGGGCACGCGCATGGGCCGGCCCGTGTGCACGCCGTAGGCCTTGGTGCCCTGCAGCAGGGTCACGTGCTGCAGCGGCGCGCCGTCCAGCGCGTCCAGCAGGTGGCGCAGCATCTGCGTGTTGAGCGCGACATTGGCCTCGGCGCGCCAGCCCTGCAGCAGGTCGGTCTGCTCGTTGAGCGCGGCGTAGACCACGTGCGTCGTGTCGCGGTGCGGCGCCAGCGCCTGGCGCGTGGCCTCGGCATCGCGCAGGTCGACCGAGATCCAGGTCGCGTCGGGTGCGAAGTCGGGCTGCCGGCGCGCGAGGCCGACCACCTGCAGGCCGGGCCGGCCCGCGAAGCGTTCCACGGCCGCGCGGCCGACGACGCCGAGCGCGCCGACCACGAGGACTTTGCGTTGGGTGCTGGCCATGGTCTTACTCCTCCGTCACCAGCACGACCTTGCCCTGTGCCCTGCGCTGCATCAGGTCGTGCAAGGCATCGGCCACGCGCTCCAGCGGATAGCGTGCCGAGATGTGCGGCCGCAGCCGGCCCTCGGCCGCCCAGCGCACGAGCTCCTGCAGGTTCTCCGCGTTGCGCTGCGGCTCGTTGCGCGTGAACGCGCCCCAGAATACGCCGACGATCGCGCAGCCCTTGAGCAGCGGCAGGTTCAGCGGCAGGCTGGGGATCCTGCCGGCCGCGAAGCCCACGACCAGGAAGCGCCCGCGCCAGGCCATGCTGCGCAGCGCGGGCTCACTGTAGTCACCGCCGACCGGGTCGTAGACCACGTCCACGCCCTTGCCGTCGGTCATCGCCTTGATGCGCGCGCGCAGGTCTTCGTTGCTGTAGTCGATCAACTCATCGGCGCCATGCGCCTGGCAGACCGCCAGCTTGTCGACGCTTGAGGCTGCCGCGATCACGCGCGCGCCCATGGCCTTGCCGAGTTCGACGGCGGCCAGCCCCACGCCGCCGGCCGCGCCCAGCACCAGCAGCGTCTCGCCGGGCCGGAGGTCGGCGCGGTCCTTCAGCGCATGGTGCGAGGTGCCGTAGGTCAGCACGAAGCCAGCCGCCGTCGCGAAGTCCATGCCTTCGGGCATGGGCAGCGTGCGCGCCGCCTCGGCCACGACCTCCTCGGCATAGCCGCCCCAGGTCGTGGCCGCGACCACGCGGTCGCCGGCTCGGAACGCCGTCACGCCGGCGCCGACGGCCTGGACGATGCCGGCGACCTCGCCGCCCGGCGAGAACGGCAGATCGGGCTTGAACTGGTACTGGCCCTGGATGATCAGCGTGTCCGGAAAGTTGACGCCGCAGGCCTTGACTGCCACCAGCACCTGGCCCGGACCGGCCACGGGTGAGGCCACATCCTCGACCACCAGCGACGACGGTGGTCCGTGGCGCTTGCACAGCACGGCCCTCATGGGGTCACTCCCTGGGCGACCGCGCCTTCTATGCAGAGCGCCGCGATCTCGGCATCGTCGAGTTCAAGCACTTCGCGCAGCACCTGCGCCGTGTGCTCACCCAAGAGCGGTGGTGGGCGCTGGTACTCGATCGGCGTGGCCGAGAACTTGAGCGGGTTGGCGACCACCAACAGCGTGCCCGACAGCGGGTGCGGGATCTCGCGCACCACCTCGCGGTGGCGGATCTGCGGGTCTTCGAACACCTGTTGGAAGTCGTTGATCGGCCCGCTCGGCACGTTGGCCTCGAGCAGCAGCGGCGCCCAGTGCGCGAGCGTGTGGCCGCGCAGGATGTCGGCGATCAAGGGCACCAGCGTCTCGCGGTTTGCCACGCGCGCGGGCGTGGTTGCGTAGCGCGGATCGTCCGGCCATTCGGGGTGGCCCAGCACCTTGGCGAGCTGCGCGAACTGCTTGTCGTTGCCGACCGCGATCATGAGCAGGCCGTCGGCGCACTGGAAGTCCTGGTAGGGGCAGGTCAGCTGCGAGCGGATGCCCACGCGCTGCGGCAGCTTGCCGGCCACGAGGTAGCCCATGGCCATGGACGACAGCGCCGCCACCTGCGCGTCCAGCAGCGACAGGTCGATGTACTGGCCCACGCCCGACACCGTGTCGCGGTGGTGCAGCGCCGCGAGGATGCCGATGGTGGCGTAGAAGCCGGCCGTCGTGTCCGACACCGGGTAGCCGGCGCGCTGCGGGCCCGCGCCGGGTTCGCCGTCGGGCACGCCGGTCAGGCTCATGACGCCGCTCATGGACTGGAACACCAGGTCGTAGCCCGGCATCTGGCTGTAGGGGCCCGTTTGGCCGAAGCCGCTGATCGAGCAGTACACCAGCCGCGGATTGACCTGCGCCAGCGAGGCGTGGTCCAGCCCGTAGCGCGCGAGGTCGCCGGCCTTGAAGTTCTCGACCACCACGTCCGAGCAGGCCGCCAGCCGGCGGATCAGCCGCTGGCCTGCGGGCTTGGCCATGTCGACCATGATGGAGCGCTTGCCGCGGTTCACGGCCAGGAAGATCGAACGTTCCTGCGTGTCCTGGCCGTCGCGGTCCTTGAGCAGCGAACCCTGCTGGCGCACGTCGTCGCCCACGCCGGGCCGCTCGACCTTGATCACGTCGGCGCCGAAATCGGCCAGCATCTGCGTGGCCCAGGGGCCCGACAGCACGCGGCTCAGGTCGAGCACGCGGATCTTGGAAAGGAGTGCGTTCATCAGCGGGACTCCTCAGACCGCCAGCTCGAGCAGGCCGTTGTTGATCACGACCACGCCGCGCGCCGGCACGCTGGCGCGGAAGGCCGCTCGCCCGGCCGACTCGCGCCAGATCTCCACGCGCACGGTCTCGCCCGGGAACACCGGCGACGAGAAGCGCCCGCCCATGGCGCGCAGCGCCGTCGGGTCGCCATCGCACCAGCGCTTGACCAGGCCATGGCCGGCCACGCCGAAGGTCGCCAGCCCGTGCAGGATGGGCCGCGCGAAGCCCGCCTGCCGCGCGGTCTCGGGGTTCGCATGCAGCGGGTTGAAGTCGCCCGAGAGCCGGTAGACCAGCGCCGACTGCGGCGAGGTCGGCAGGTCGATGCTGGCGTCGGCCGCGCGCTCGGGGATCGCATGCGGCGCGGGCTGCGGCTTGTTGACGCCGCCGAACCCGCCATCGCCGCGGCAGAACACGGTCTGCGCGACCGTGGCCAGCAGCGCGCCGCTGGCCATGTCGCGGATCTCGCGCTCCACGAAGATCAGCGCGCCGCGGCCCTCGCCCTTGTCGACCAGGTCGACCACGCGGCTCACGCCGCGCACCGCGGCTTGGGCCGGCAGCGGCTTGTGGATGCGCATGCTCTGCTCGCCATGCACGGTCTTCACCCAGTCCAGGCCCAGCGGCAGCTCGCGCTGCCAGAAGCCCGGGTAGCCCAGCACATTGGCCATGGTCGGCTCGACCTTCAGCCGCGTCTCGTCGACGAAGGGCAGGTCGGCCTCGTCCATGGGGTCGAGCCCGACGCCCAGGCCCAGCGCATACAGCACGCAGTTGCGCCAGTCGTAGTGTTGTTCGATGACGGGGATCGCCGCCGCCATCATCTGTTCGGGGTTGATGGTCATGGTGTGAGACCTGTTCCTAGAGCGTGGCGGCCGTGCCGAGGATGGCGGTGGCCTGGCTGGACAACACGCCACCGTTGGCGTGCGCAAGCGAGAGTTCAACGCCCGGCACCTGCCGCGCGCCGCAGCCTCCGCGCAACTGCTCGACCGATTCGATGACCGTGAACAGGCCGTACATGCCCGGGTGGTTGCACGAGAGGCCACCGCCGTTGGTGTTCACGGGCAAGCGTCCGCCAGGGGATATGGCGCCGCTTTCCACCAGCGCGCCGGCCTCGCCCTTGGCGCAAAAGCCCAGGTCTTCCAGGAACAGCAAGGTGTTGATCGTGAACGCGTCATACAGCATCACGTGGTCGATGTCCTGGGGCGTGACGCCGGCCATCGCATAAGCGCGCTGGCCCGATTCGACTGCGCAGGTCGTCGTCAGGTCGGGCATGGCCGAGATCTGCCGGTGGCTGACGGCCACGCCCGTGCCCAGCACATAGGCGGGTGGCTGGGGCAGGTCGCGCGCACGGTCGGCGCGCGTCAGCACCAGCGCGGCGCCGCCGTCGGTCACGAGGCAGCTGTCGGCCTTGGTCAGCGGGTCGCTGATCATGCGCGAGGCCAGCACGTCGGCGCGCGTGAGCGGCTCGCGCACGAAGGCGTCCGGGTTCAGCCGGGCCCAGTCGCGCGCGGCCACGGCCACGTCGGCCAGCTGCGCGCGCGTGGTGCCGTACTGGTGCATGTGGCGCGCGGCCGCCAGCGCATAGCTGGACAGCGGGTAGCGCGGCTTGAACGGCGC
>DATKFT010000023.1:0-9236 GCA_035544335.1 Pseudorhodoferax sp. | reverse complement strand
GAGCAAGCTTTCCGGCGAAAGCCCCATCTTCTCGAGCGTACCGGGACGATAGTTCTCGATGAAGACGTCGGCTTTCGCCAATAGCTTCTTCAGGGCTTCCAGGGCCTTGGGCTGGCGCAGGTTGAGTACGATCGAGCGTTTGTTGCGGCCATAGGTCTTCCAGTGCAGCGAATACCCATTATCGCGCCATTCGCGCAGCGAGTCTCCCTGCGGCGGCTCGACCTTGATGACATCCGCACCGAAATCGCCAAGCTGTAGCGACAACATGTTGCCGGCGACGACGCGGCTCAGGTCAACGACACGGATCCCGTGCAGGGGGCCTATGCGGTCTGCCTGAAAGCGAACGGTTTTCTTGCTGGCCGTGATCGCCTGGGTGCTGCTGCCCCAGGTGCCGCGCCTGCCGCTGTGGTGCAGCCTCTTGGCCGGCGGCGTGCTGCTGTGGCGCGCGGGGATCGCACTCGGCGCGCGCCAGCTGCCCTCGCGCTGGTGGCTGCTCGCGCTGCTGGCCGTGACGCTGGGCCTCACGCTCATGAGCCACCGCACGCTGCTGGGCCGCGACGCGGGCGTCACCTTGCTGGTCTCGCTGCTCGCACTCAAGACGCTGGAGCTGCGCGCGCGTCGCGATGCCTTCGTGGTGTTCTTCCTGGGCTTCTTCACGATGCTCACGAACTTCTTCTTCTCGCAGTCGCTGGCCACGGCCGCCGCCATGCTGGTCGGCCTGCTGGGCCTGCTGACCGCGCTGGTCAACGCCCACATGCCCGTGGGCCGGCCACCGTTGGCCGAGTCGGCACGCCATGCCGCACGCATGGCGCTGGTGGGCGCGCCCATCATGCTCGTGCTGTTCCTGCTGTTCCCGCGCTTCGCGCCGCTGTGGGGCATCCCGAGCGACGCGATGAGCGGGCGCAGCGGCCTGTCCTCCACCATGGAGGTCGGCAACCTGGCCAGCCTGGCGCTGGACGACGGCATCGCCATGCGCATCCGCTTCGAGGGTGCCCCGCCACCGCAGGATGCGCTGTACTTCCGCGGACCCGTGCTTTCGGACTTCGACGGCCGCCAGTGGCGCCGCGCACGCGGCGACGAGGGCTTTGCCAGCGAGCCGCAGCCGCCGCTGCAGCTGAACGGCGCGCCGATCGCCTACGAGGTCACGCTGGAGCCCCACAACCGGCCCTGGCTGCTGGCCCTGGACGTGGCTGCGCGCCGACCCGAGACCGCGGGCCTGCCCGTGCAGCAGACGCGGGACCTGCAATGGGTGGCCAACCGGCCGCTGACCGACCTCGTGCGCTACCGCGCGCAGAGCCACACGGACTTCCGCTACGGCCCGCCTGGCCGCACGGCTGCGCTGCAGGCCGAGGTGCAGCTGCCGGCCGGCGCCAACCCGCGCACGCTGGCGCTGGCGGCCGAGCTGCGGCGCGACCCGCGCTACGCCGAGGCCGGCAGTGCCGCGCTCGTGGCGGCCGTGCTCGAGCGCCTGCGCACGGGCGGCTACCGCTACACGCTGGAGCCCGGCCTGTACGGCGACAACACGGCCGACGAGTTCTGGTTCGACCGCAAGGAGGGTTTTTGCGAGCACATCGCCTCGGCCTTCGTCGTGCTCATGCGCGCGCTGGACATCCCGGCGCGCATCGTCACGGGCTACCAGGGCGGCGAGCTCAACCCCGTGGACGGCTACTGGACCGTACGCCAGAGCGACGCCCACGCCTGGACCGAGGTCTGGCACGAAGGCCGCGGCTGGGTGCGCGTGGACCCCACGGGGGCGGTGGCACCGGGCCGCATCGGCAGCCTGCAGCGCCTGCGCGCGCCGCAGGGTGTGTTCGCGGCCGCGGTCGGCACCGTCAGCCCCAACATCGCGGCGCAGCTGCGCGCCGCCTGGGAGGCCGTCAACAACCGCTGGAACCAGTGGGTGCTCAACTACACGCAGAGCCGCCAGCTCGACCTGCTGCGCGCGCTGGGCTTCGACGCTCCGGACTGGCAGGACCTGGGCCGGCTGCTGGTCGCGCTCGTGGTGCTGGCCAGCCTGGGCGGCGCGGGCTGGGCGCTCTGGGAGCGCCGCCAGCACGACCCCTGGCTGCGCCTCCTGGACAAGGCCCGTGCGCGCCTGCGCGCGGCCGGCCTGGCCGTGCCGCCACAGGCCGCGCCGCGGCAGCTGGCCCAGCTGCTTGTACAGTTGCCGGCTTTCGCGGCCGGGCCGCAGCAGCTCGCGCCGCTGCGCGACTGGCTGCTGCGCCTGGAGGCGCAGCGCTATGCGCGCACCGCGGCCGGGGAGCTGGCCGCCTTGCAGCGTGAGTACAAAAGCCTGCCCTGGCCCACCCCTGCCCCTTCCGCATGAACCGTCTGCTCCGATCCGGCCTCGCCCTGCTGGCCACTGCCCTGCTGGCCTGCACCGCGCAAGCCCAGTCCACCCCCACCAAGAAGCGCCCCGCCGCCAAGGCCGCAGCCGCTGCGCCGACGGCACCGGCTACGCCTGCCACCGGCCCGCTCTACGCCACGCGGCCCGAGGTGCTGGCCGAGGCCGAGGACATGGCCGCGCGCCGCGACCTGGACCGCGAGTGGGTGCGCCAGGCCTTGGGCCAGGCCCGGCTGCTGCCCCAGGTACAGCGCCTCATGACGCCCGCGCCGCGCGGCACGCCCAAGAACTGGCGCGTGTACCGCAGCCGCTTCGTCGAGCCCATCCGCATCCGCGCGGGCCTGCGCTTCTGGCAGGAGCACCGCGCCGCGCTCGAACGCGCCGAGCGCGACTACGGCGTGCCGGCCGAGATCATCGTGGGCATCATCGGCGTGGAGTCCATCTACGGCCAGCAGATGGGCGGCTTCCCGGTCATCGACGCGCTGGCCACGCTGGCCTTCGACTTTCCCAAGACCCATCCGCGCGCGGCCGAGCGCAGCGCCTTCTTCAAGGGCGAGCTCGAGCAGCTGCTGAGCCTGTCCGAACGCACGGGCGTGGACCCGCACAGCTGGCGCGGCAGCTACGCGGGCGCCATGGGCATGCCGCAGTTCATGCCGTCCAGCTGGGTGCGCTACGCGGTCGACTTCGACGGCGACGGCCGCGTGGACCTGTTCAACAGCCCGCAGGACGTGATCGGCTCGGTGGCCAACTACTTCAAGGCCTTCGGCTGGAACACGGGCATGCCCGCCACCTACCCCGTGACGTTGGCGCCGCAGGCGGACATGGACACCCTGCTCGCGCCCGACATCCTGCCCAGCTTCAGCGTGGAGCGTTTCACGGCCCAGGGCGCCCAGCTGCAGGGCGAGGCGCTCGCGCACGCCGGCCCGCTGGCCCTGGTTGAGCTGCAGAACGGCGCCGAGGCGCCCCAGTACGTGGCCGGCACCGAGAACTTCTACGTGATCACGCGCTACAACTGGTCCAGCTACTACGCGATGGCGGTGCTGGAACTCGGGCAGGCGGTGCGGGCGGCCATGGAGCGGTGATCGAGCGGTGATCGAGCGGTGATGCCGCGGCGCCGGGGCGCTGCTGCCCCCTGCCCAGCCACCGCGCCGGCCTTCAGAGCTTGAAGTCCATGGCCGCGATCAGGCGCTTGAAGTCGTCGCTGTCCTTTTGCACCATCGCCGCGAACGCGTCGGCCTCGGCGTACACCAGTCCCAGGTTGGCGCGCTCCATGCCGACCCGGAACGCCTCTTCGGCCGCCGTCTTGCGCGCCATGCTGCGCAGCACCTCGACGACCGCGTCGGGTGTGCCCTTGGGCGCCGCCAGCCCGCGCCACACGCTGACCTGCACGTCGAGCCCGCGCTCCTTGAGCGTCGGGACCTTCTCGAAGCCCTTGAGCGGCTTGTCGCTCATCACGCCCAGGCAGCGCAGCTTGCCCGACAGGATGTGCTGCGAGGCCTCGGCCACGCTGACGGCCACGGCGTCGATGTGCCCGCCCAGCAGGGCCAGCACGCTGGGGGCCGCGCCCTGGTAGGGGACATGCGTGAAGCGCACGTCCACCTTGTTCTCCACCGTCATGGCCGCGAACTGGAACACCGAGCCCGCGCCCGAATTGCCGACCCGCAAGGCACCGGGCTTGGCCTTGGCCGCGGCGAGAAACTCCTCCAGCGTGGCCCAGGGCGCATCCGCGCGTACCGTGATGCCGGCCGGGTCCACGTTGAGGCCCGCGATCGGACGGAAGTCCTTGGGGCTGAATTTGCCGATGCCCAGGTGCGGCATGATGGCCAGCTCGGACACGATCATGCCGATCTTGTAGCCGTCGGGACGTGCATGGGCGATCTCGCCCATGCCGATGGTCGCGCTGGCGCCGGGCTTGTTGAGCACGGTCAGCGTCTGCGCGAAATGGGGCCGGGCGGACTCGGCGAACAGACGCGCCAGGATGTCCGTTCCGCCACCCGCCGAAGCGGGGACGACGAGCTCCACAGGACGCGAGGGGTAGGTCCCGGAGCCCTGCGCGCGCAAGGCAGCGGGCGCGAGCAAGGCGGCCGTGGCGCTCAGCAGGCGACGGCGGTTCAGGGGACGGTGGCGCATGGCGATCTCCAGGAATAGGTAGGGGCTGTCGACGAGAAACGGGAAGCAGGCTCAGCGCGGACCGCTGCTGGCCGTGAACGTGGGTGTGAACGTGGGCGCAAGGGCCTGGGCGTAGTGCACATAGCGCGCAAGCACGGCCTGGTAGGCGCGCACGGCCTGCGCATCGGGCGCGAAGCGCCGCTGCGCGCGCGTGAAACACCGGCTCGCGGACGCGTGGTCCGCATGGGCGCCCAGCGCCACGCTGGCCACGACGGCCAGGCCCAAGGTCGTGAGCTCGTGGTCTGCCAGCTGCACGACCGGAACGCCGAGCACATCGGCCTTGATCTGGGACAGCAGGGCATTGCGCGCCAGGCCGCCGGCCAGCCGCACCTCGTGCAAGGCGACGCCGCACGCACGCATGGTCTGCACGATGTGGCCCAAGGACAGCGCCATGCCTTCGTAGACGGCACGCGCGATGTCGGCCTGGGTGCTGTGCAGTCCCAGGCCAAGCAGCGCGCCGCGCGCATGCGGGTTCCACAGCGGCGCGCGCTCGCCGGCCAGGTAGGGCAGAAAGCTCAGGCCGTTGGCACCGGGCGCAACCGCGCCTGCGGCCGCGTCCAGGGCCTCGAAGTCCTGGGGCAGCAACTGGCTGCGCACCCATTCCAGTGCGCTGCCGGCGCAGGCGGTCGAGCCGCGCACCAGCCAGCGCGCGCCCAGCGGCACGCTGTAGATGCGGTGCAGCGGATCGCGGATCTCGCGTTCGGACACGACGCCGAAGGAGGTGACCGTGCCCGAGATGTCGGTGGCCTCCCCTGCCGCCTCGATGCCGCTGGCGATGTAGGCGCACTTGCTGTCGAACGTGGCCGCGATGACGGGGATGCCGGTCCAACCCCAGCGCTCGCCGACCCCCGCCTGCACGCTGCCGAGCGTGGCACCGATGGGCACGGGGCGGCCGAACGGCGCACCGCCCGCGCCGATCCGTGCCATCTGCGCGGGTTCGTACAGGCGCCGCGCGGTGTAAGCGTTCAGTGTCGCCTGGCCGCTCAGGTAGAAGTTGAGCCAGCCCGTCGCGTCGAGGAAATGCGCGGTGCGCGCGGCCAGGCCGGGTGCCTCGCGCTGCAGGCGCAGCCACTGCGGCACGGGGTCGGACACCAGCAGCCTGGACGGCCACGCCTGCTCCGGCATGGCTTCGAGCCGGGCGACGTCGTGCGCGCTGCGACGGTCCGAGTACATCGCCGCGGGCGCCAGCGCCTGGCCAGCGGCGTCCAGCGGCACATAGCCGGCCAGCGGTCCGGCCACCGCCAGCGCGTCGGGCCGCACACCGGCTGCATGGGCCGCCTGCAGACCGTCCAGCAGCAGGGCTTCCCACTGCGCCGGGTCCTGCTCCACGCGCGCGTCGTCCACGGACGAAGACACCGCGGCCGACCAGGTCCACAGCCGCGGGCCATCGGTGCGCAGCGCGCTGATGCGCAGGCTCTGGGTGCCCAGGTCCACGGCCAGCACCGTGGCGGCGGCGCCCGTGCGCGCTGGCGCGGACTCGGGCCGGGCAGCTGCTGGCGGCCAGGCTGTGCTCATGCCGCGCGGCCCAGCTCTGCGAAGAATGCGGCGTGGGCCTTCATGCCCTGCACGACCATGCCGCGGTCGGAGCCCAGCGCGATGAAGCGGTAGCCCAGCGCGAAGTAGCTGCGCGCCTGCTCCTGGTCGCGCACGAGTGCGCCGGCCAGCTTGCCATGCCGTTGCGCGGCCTGCGCCACCTGTTCGAGCGCGCTGCGAAACGCCGGATGCTGTGGATCACCGGGCAGCCCCAGGTCGGTGCCCAGGTCGGTGGGCCCGACGAACAGCACGTCCACACCGTCGACCGCCGCGATGGCATCGACCGCCTCCAGGCCCGCGCGCGACTCGATCTGCAGCACGGTGAGCAGGTTGTCGTTGGCCTCCTGCAGATAGCGCTGGTACAGGAAGCCATAGGCCACATTGCGCGTGGAGGTGGCCACGCCGCGCGTGCCCATGGGAGGGATCCGGAGATACCGCACCGCCGTTGCGGCTTGCTGCGCAGACTCCACGTTGGGCACCATCAGACCGCTGGGCCCCATGTCCAGCACCTGCTTGAAGACGACGGGATCGATGGCCGGGACCCGCACGATCGGGGCCGTCTTGTGCGCGAGCAAGGCGTCGAGCTGCCGGGGCACGCCGGACAGGTCGCCAGAGCCGTGTTCGAGGTCGATCAGCGCCCAGTCGTAGCCCGCGAGCCCCGCGATGGCAGCCGCATCGGGTGAGCCGAGGTTCAGCCAGGTCCCGGCAAAGAGCGGCGCCTGCAGCGCCGCATGGCGTGCCCAGGGGATGTTCACAATTCAACTTTCAATGTTCTAAAAGCAACATTATCGGTTCATATACGAACCGGTTTGCGCAAGGGTTTTCACTTATGCGCACATAGATGTCTTGTAATGAACATTGGCCGGCAGGCCCCTGCGCTGCCCCCGCGGAGCCGAACGGTCGGCGCGGCGCGGGCTAGACGGCGGACTCGACGACCCGCGTCCAGTCCGACAGCTTGCCCCAGGGACCTTCGGGCAGGCGGTCCGTGAACACGCTGTGGACCTGGCGCAGATGGCCCACCTTCGCCACGGCCGGTCGACCGAACTTGCTGTGGTCGGCCACGACGAAGGCGCGGCGCCCGCATTGCAGGATCGCCTGCGTCAAACGGCTGTCGTCGAGCGAGAAGTCGAGGATGTCGCCCTGGGCCGCGATGGAGACCACGCCCAGCACGCTGAAGTCCAGCTGGAAGCGCTCCACGAACTCGGCGCAGGCATCGCCCATCAGCGCAAGGTCGCGCTGGCGCAACTGCCCGCAGGTCACGGTGATGTCTGCGTCGTCCTTGCCGGCGAACAGGGACACCACGTTGAGGTTGTTCGTCACGATGCGCAGGCCCCGCTTGGCCAGCAGCTCCCGGGCGACCGCTTCGGCCGTCGTGCCGATGTCGATGAACACCGAGGAGTCGTCGGGGATCTCCTGCGCGACCCGTTTCCCGATGGACTCCTTCTCCTCGGCCAGCGTGCCTCGGCGCGCCTCGTAGGGCGTGTTGGCGGTCGACGAGCGGTAGGAGGCGCCACCGTGGAACCGGCTCAGCGTCCCGTTGTCGCAGAGCGCCCCGATGTCGCGTCGTATCGTCTGCGTGGTCACGCCCATCTGCTCGGCGAGGGCTTCGATCATCACGAAGCCCTGTTCGCGGGCAAGCTGAACGATGGAGGTCTGGCGCGTGGAAAGCATGTAGGGGTCCTTCAGGCGACATTGTTCCAGCAAGCGCACGCCCCCCCGCACGCGCCTCGGTGCGCGGGCACCACCGCGGCAATCCGCCCCCCTGCGAAAAACCATCCGAAGCCTGCCTGCAGGCCAGCTACTTCGATGGCTCTTGCTGTGCGCCGCCGGCACCGGCCCGCTTGTGGGCCCCTGCGCCGCGCCGCGTCACTGCATGCATTGCACGATGTTGTGCTTTTCCATCAAGCGGTACAGCGTCATGCGCGAGACCCCGAGTTCGCGGGCCGCCAGCGTCACGTTGCGCCCCTTGCGGGCCAGCGCCGCGCAGACCACGTCGCGTTCGGCCGTGGTGCGGGCCGCATCCAGCCCGACCACCTCGGTGGCCACCGGCGCGGCCAGGCCGAGGTCCGCCGGTCCGATCAGGTGCTCGTCCGACATCACGGCAGCACGCCTGACCCGGTTGGACAGCTCGCGCACATTGCCGGGCCAGTCGTGCGCCAGCATCGCCGTGATCGCCTGCCGACGAAAGCCTTCGACGCGGGTCTGGCCCTCTTCGATGCAGCAGCGCAGAAAGTGCTCGGCCAGCACCGGAACATCTTCCATGCGGCGGCGCAGCGGCGGCACCTCGATGGCCAGCACATTGAGCCGGTAGAACAGGTCTTCGCGAAAGCGCCCGGCGCGCACCGCCTGCCCCAGGTCGACATGGGATGCGGCCACCACGCGTGCCTGGACCGCGATGCTGTGCACACCACCGACGCGGTGGATGGTCTTCTCCTGCAGGAAGCGCAACAGGCTGGTCTGCAGGTCCAGCGGCAGGTCGCCGATCTCGTCCAGGAACAGGGTGCCGTTGTGGGCCGACTCGATCAGCCCCACGCGCTGCGACGACGCACCGGTGAAGGCCCCCCGCTCATGTCCGAACAGCTCGGAATGGATCAGCGACGGGGCAATGGCGCCACAGTTGACCTCCACGAAGGGGCCCGCCGCGCAACTGGAATGGCGGTGGATGGCCTGCGCCGCCAGCTCCTTGCCGCTGCCGCTTTCACCGCCGATCAGCACGGGCGCCGCGGTCGCCGCAACCTTGCAGATCTGCGTGCGCAGGCGCGTGATGGCCGGCCCCTGTCCCACCATGCCCAGGGTGTCCACCGCCCGCCCCCGCTGCTGCAGGCTTTGCCGCAGGCCGGCCCGGTGCTGCGCATGTGTGAGCAGCACGGCCAGCGCCGGCCAGTCCAGCGGCAGGACCAGGCAGCCCAGGCGGCGGCCGAGCACCAGGTCCCGCAGGTCGGCCGATCCCAGGGCCTGCTCCCCGCACACGACGACCCACTCCGCCTCCTGCGATGCCTTGATGCAGGCTTCCATGGCCTCCTCTGCCCCGTCCGGCACACAGTCGCCCAGCAGCAACAGGACGATGGGGAAACTGCGCTTGGCCTGCATGCGCGCTGCCGCCGGCAGGTCCGCCGCCTGCACCACCTCCCAGCCAGCGGCGCACAGATGGGACGCCACCGCCTGCGCACCGCCCCCCAGATGCACGAAC
>DATKFT010000022.1:0-3437 GCA_035544335.1 Pseudorhodoferax sp. | reverse complement strand
GAGTTCGGCCTCGATGCGGTCCTCTGGCAGGAACACGTCGATGCGCAGCTCGGTCACGAGCGCGGCCAGGCGCCGGCCCCAGCCGGGGCCCGGCACGGGCGGCGGAGACAGCGGAGACAGGAAGGGCAGGGCGAGCGCGCTCATGGTGAGATCCTCCGTGCTGCGCACTGCGGATGCGCGCGCCTTCGGAGCGGCCGGGCGGCGCTCATGGCTCCACCCACCAGCCGCTGAGCAGGCGCTCGGGCTTGCGCGCCGCACTCACGAAGCCGCTGCTCTGCCAGGCGTCGATCGGTGCGGTCAGGCCTGCGAAGACACCGTAGGCGCCACCGGCCTCGATGCAGCCGCCGGCCTGCAGCGTCTCGCCTGCGCGGATCGCGCCCTCGGCCTGGATGTCCTGCGCTGCGCGGATGCCCCAGCCCGCCTGCACATGGCCGGCACCGCGCACGGAGCCCGCGCTCACGATGCCCAGGCGCACGTCCACGGTGCCGGCGGCGGTCAGGTCGCCGCCGGTCTTCACGGTGGACTGGCACTCGAAGTCCTGGCCCACCGACAGCGCATGGCCCACGAGTGCGTTGCCCTGGATGCGGGCCGCGCCCGTGATGTCGGCGCCCCAGCCCACGCGCACGCGGCCCTCGCAGGCCAGTGCACCGCCCACCGACAGCGACCAGCCGATGCGGGCGTCCGAGCCGAGCTTGGCCGCGCCTTCGCAGAACAGGGCGCCGCCGACATGCAGTTCCTCGCCGACCGTCAGGTCGCCCTGTACGCGCAGACCGGCGCCCACGCGCAGGCTGCGGCCCACGCGCAGCAGGTGCGACACCTCGGCCATGCCGCGGCATTCCAGCGTGCCCGCGAACACGAGCGCGTCGGCCGACAGCTCGTCCACGCACAGCACCTCGTCCGTGGGCCCGAGCTGGTCGAGCAGCCAGCATGCGTCCGTGTAGCGGCCTTCGGCCACCAGCGCGTCCAGCAGGGCCTGGTAGTCGCTGACCGCTTCCTTGCGCCGCAGGAACCAGCGGTAGCCGTCGCTGCAGGGGCGCTTGGTGCGGATGAAGTCGCGCGTGATGTCGATGCGCGAGGGCACGGCCAGGGCGCAGGCCGCAGCGGCTGCGCCTGGCGCTTCCGGTGCGGGCGTGCTGGTGCTGGGCGGCACGTCGAGGACGTGCGCGAACGTGGCGAGGCCGGTCTCACCGCTGGAAAGCGAAGGCATGCAAACTCCTGGGCGGTGTGCTCGGTTCGGGCGAGCAGGCACCGATCGCGCTGACCCTGGGGGCCCGGCGATAGAGAGATGCGCTGATGGAAAGAGAGAGGGGTATCGCCGGGCCTAGGAATCTGCGGCCATGCAGCAGATTCGGAGGTCGCCGGGTTGGAGCGTGCCCGTGCCGCCCACGCACAGCGCGCCGCGCGTGCAGCCGTTGGTGGTGGAGCGGGGGGTGAAAGACATGGGCGCGCACTCTATAGCGCGTGCCGCGCGGTGTCAATCCGCGCGCCGCATACGCCTGCGCCGCCGTGCGATGTTCCAGGCGCTTCGCACGCGCGCCACGCGGATCCTGTAGCCACTGTCGTCGGGGGCGCAGCGGTGCCGGCCCTGCGCCTCAGCCCGCCAGCTGGGGCCGCCGGAAGCACTGCTCGGCGTGGTCGTTGACCATGCCGACGGCCTGCATCCAGGCATGCACGATGGTCGGCCCGACGAACTTGAAGCCGCGCTGCTTGAGGTCCTTGGAGATGCGCTCGGACATGGGCGTGGAGGTTGCGAAGTGCACGCCGTCGCCCTGCAGCACCTGGCCGTCGGTGAAGGACCAGCAGTAGTCGGCGAAGTCCTCGCCGGCCGCGGCCATGGCGTTGTAGATCTTCGCGCCGGAGATGGTGGCCTCGATCTTGGCGCGCGCGCGGATGATGCCGGCGTCGCCCATCAGGCGGCCGATGTCGCCGGGCCCGAAGCGCGCGACGCGCAGCGGGTCGAAGCCGGCGAAGGCCGCGCGAAAGGCCTCGCGCTTCTTGAGCACCGTGATCCAGGACAGCCCGGCCTGGAAGCCCTCGAGCATCAGCATCTCCCAGAGCATGCGCGGATCGTGCTGCGGCACGCCCCACTCGGTGTCGTGGTAGTGCTGGTACAGCGCATCGGTGCCGCACCAGGCGCAGCGCGGCAAAGAGGTCGGAAGCGTCATGGGAAAGGCATTGTGCCTTTGGCCCATCCCCTTGAGGGAGATCAAGACCCGGTGCCGGGCTTGCGCCATACTGGGCCGATCCAAGACCCGTGGGAGACCCGCCAAGGAAGATCCTGATTGCCGTCGACGGCAGCGCACAGACCGAACGCATGCTGACCTACCTGGCAGAGCACCATCTGCTGGCGGCCGGCAACGACTTCACCGCCATGACCGTGGTGCTGGAGCTGCCCAAGCGCGCAGCCTCCTACGTCAACGCCGACGTGGTCAAGGGCTACTACCAGGAAGAGGCCGACAAGGTGCTTGACCCCGTGCGCGCGTTCTTCGCGCAAAAGGGCCTCAGCGCGAACTTCGAGTTCAAGGTCGGCCACCCCGCGCAGGAACTCGCGCAGACCGCCGAGAAGCAGGGCTTCGACCTCGTGGCCCTGGGCAGCCATGGCCATGGTGCACTGGGCAACCTGATCATGGGCTCGGTGGCGACCAAGGTCGTCGCGCAGTGCAAGGTGCCCGTGCTGCTGCTGCGCTGAAACGGTTCTCATCTTCATCCCGATCGTTGCGAATGCGCAACGATTTGGGGTGTTGGCTGCAGGGCCGGACGTAAACTCGCCCTCCCTGCCAGCCAGGCTGCGTCCCCGTGACGCCATGTGCCGAGCCAGCCAACCAAACCATTTGGGTGAGCTCAGCCATGCCTGTCCCTTCCTTTGCCCTGCGCGCCCTTGCCGGCTGCGCGCTGACGCCCCTGGCCCTGTCGCTCTCGCAAGCCGTGTGGGCGCAGGCCGTCCCTGCGACGGGCGACAAGGCGCTGTCCACGGTCACCGTCATCGGTTCGGTCGACCAGCTGCAAAGCCTGGATTTCTACGCACCCAACTCCAGCGCCGTGGTCTCGCGTGAGGACATCGACGCGATGGGCAGCCGCAAGCTGGACCAGGCGCTGCACTACCAGGCCGGCATCATCGGCGAGCCCTTCGGTGCGGACAACAAGGTCGAGTGGTTCAAGATCCGCGGCTTCGATGCGTCGGTGGCGGTCGATGGCACGCCCACCACGCCGAACGGCTTCTTCGTCGCCAGGCCCGAGATCTTCGGCGTGGAGTCCGTCGAGATCGTCAAGGGCGCCAACTCGCTGGTGTTCGGCGCCGCGAACACGGGCGGTGTCGTGAACCTCGTGACCAAGCGGCCCAAGAAGGTGGAAGCCCTGGCCATCAACACCGAGCTGGGCAACCGCGGCAAGCTGGGCCTGGGTGTGGACTACAACGGCATCGCCAACAGCGACGGCTC
>DATKFT010000021.1:0-5897 GCA_035544335.1 Pseudorhodoferax sp. | reverse complement strand
AGCGCATCGCGGCCATGGTCGAGACGCACCGCCCTTCCTGATCTCGCGCCCAGAGCATGACCCGAACAAGCTTCACCAGCGCATCGACACCGCCGCCCGCCGGCACCTACAGCGTGGCCGTGCAGGCCGGCCAATTCGTGTTTCTCTCAGGCCAGACACCGCGCGACCGCGACAACGTCCGGCACGGGGACAAACCGTTTGCCGTCCAGGCCAAGATGGCGCTCGACAATCTCGAGGCGGCAGCGAATTCGGCGGGCTTGAGCCTGCGCGATGCGGTCAAGGTCGGTGTGTTCCTCAAAGACATGGCGAACGCCCAGGCGTTCGACGCGATCTACGCGGCCTACGTCGGGGCGCAACCGCCCGCCAGGACCTTGACCCAGTCCGGCTTCAGCGCCTTCGACATCGAGATCGATGCGATCCTGGACCGCGGGTCGGCCCGCTAGTCGCCATCTGATGCAGCCGACCCTGCCGGGCGCCCTCAGGCGCTGACGGCCTCCGGGACGGCGGCGCCGACCAGCGTCTGGGCGATGTCGCTCTCGCCCTGGCGCAGGGCCTGGGCGCGCGCGTCCGGGCCCATGCCCACACCCTCGGCGCGCACGAAGCGCACGTCGGTGATGCCGAAGAAGCCGAACACGGTCTGCAGGTAGCTTTCCTGGTGCTCCAGCGCGCGGCCCTGCTCGCTCGTGGAGTAGACGCCGCCGCGGCCCGAGACCACGACCACGGTCTTGCCCTTGGCCAGGCCTTCGGGACCCTGGGCCGTGTAGCGGAAGGTGCGGCCGGGTTGGGCCAGGCGGTCGATCCAGGCCTTGAGCTGGCTCGGGATCGTGAAGTTGTACAGCGGGGCACCGACGACGACCACGTCCGCGGCCAGGAACTGGCGCAGGTAGCGTTCGGTCTGCACGTTCTCGCGGCGCTGGGCATCGCTCAGCGTGGCGTCCTCGAGCCCGAGCCGCAGGCCCAGTGCGTCGCCCGTGTAATGGGCCGGCGCGTCGGCGGCCAGGTCCAGGTGCTCGACCTGGGCGCCGGGGTGGGCGGCGCGCCAGGCGGCGACGGTCTGGGCCGTCAGTTGGCGCGTCACGGAGCCGTCGCCGAGGATGCTGGAATCGATGTGGAGGATGTGCATGGAAATACCTGTGGGTGCAACAAGACGATGGAATGATTGTGCAGATGGATGTAGTCTTCGATAAGAGGGTCTATTTGAAATAGATCGTCCTATCGTTGTTAACAATCAAGCCATGCAAGACCTCAACGACATGCTGTTCTTCGCCGAAGTCGCCGAGCGCGGCAGCTTCGCGGCGGCGGGCCGCGCGCTGGGCCTGCCCAAGTCGCGGCTGTCGCGCCGTGTGGCCGAGCTGGAGCAGCAGCTCGGCGTGCGGCTGCTGCACCGCAGCACGCGCAAGCTCTCGCTGACCGAGGTGGGCGCGCTGTACCTGCGCCATTGCCTGGCCATGCGCAGCGAGGCGCTGGCCGCGGGCGAGGTGGTGCAGCGCCTGTCGGCTGCGCCGCGCGGCACCGTGCGCGTGACCTGCCCGATCACGCTGGCGCAGTCCGTGGTCGGCGACCTGGTGCCGGCCTTTTTGCTGGCCCATCCGCAGGTGCGCATCGAAATGGAGGTCACCAACCGCGTGGTCGACCCGGTGGACGAGGGCGTGGACGTGGCACTGCGCGTGCGCCCGCGGCTGCAGGACAGCGGCAGCCTGGTGGTCAAGCGGCTGGGCCTGTCGCAGGGCCTGCTGGTGGCCAGCCCCGCGCTGCTGGCGCGCCAGGGCCGGCCGGCCACGCCGGCGGAACTGGTGCAGCTCGATTCGGTCGCCATGTCGGTGCAGGACGGGCGGGCCAGCGTCGAACTGCGCGGGCCGGAGCAGGCGGTGCACGACTGGCAGCACCAGCCGCGCTACGTGGCCGACGACCTGGAGACGCTGCTGCGCGCCGCGCTGGCCGGCGTGGGCGTCGCCCTGCTGCCCGACTACATGTGCCGCCCGGCGCTGGACGCGGGCCGGCTCGTGCAGCTGCTGCCGGGCTGGTCGCCGCCCGAGGGCATCGTGCACGCGGTGTTCGCCTCGCGGCGCGGCCTGGTGCCGGCCGTGCGCGCCTTTCTGGACCACCTGGGCCAGGGCGAGTTCTATTGAGGAAGTCGCGCGGTTTCCGTTACTTGTGCTGACGCCTTATAAGTTTTCGGATGAAAGCAAAGAAAGAAACAATAGTTTGCGCATAGCACCGCCCTGTTGACAATCGCGGCTTCGCTCAGGG
Source organism: Pseudorhodoferax sp. (assembly GCA_035544335.1). Classification (GTDB taxonomy): domain Bacteria; phylum Pseudomonadota; class Gammaproteobacteria; order Burkholderiales; family Burkholderiaceae_C; genus Pseudorhodoferax. The sequence goes on along the minus strand of DATKFT010000021.1, from coordinate 3,647 downwards.
ATCCCAAGTCATGACCAACTTCTTTCGGGGCCGCACGGCCCGCTCCGTTCTGGCCGCTGCCTTGTTCGCTGCAGCCACCGCCGCTTCTGCCCAGACGCAGACGCTGCTGAACGTGTCCTACGACGTGGCGCGCGAGTTCTACAAGGACATCAACGCGGCCTTCGTGCCCTACTACAAGAAGACCACGGGCAAGGACATCAAGATCGACCAGGCCCATGGCGGCTCCAGCGCCCAGGCGCGCGCGGTCAACGACGGCCTGGACGCCGACGTGGTGACCTTCAACACCACCACCGACATCGAGTTCCTGGCCGGCAACGGCATCGTGGCCAAGGACTGGGCCAAGCGCTTCCCGAACGACGCCTCGCCCACCACCTCGACCATGCTGTTCCTGGTGCGCAACGGCAATCCCAAGGGCATCAAGGACTGGGACGACCTGGTCAAGCCCGGCGTGCAGGTCGTGGTCGTGAACCCCAAGACCGGCGGCAACGGCCGCTACGCCTACCTGGCGGCCTGGGGCTATGTGCGCGAGAACGGCGGCACCGATGCGCAGGCGGCCGAATTCGTCAAGAAGCTCTACGGCAACGTGCCCGTGCTGGGCAAGGGCGGCCGCGACGCGACCAGCATCTTCCTGCAGCGCAACATCGGCGACGTGTTGATCACCTTCGAGTCCGAGGTCATCTCGGTGGACCGCGAGTTCGGCAAGGGCAAGGTCGACGCCATCCACCCATCCACGAGCATCGTGGCCGAGAACCCGGTGGCCGTGGTCGAGCGCACCGTGGCCAAGAAGGGCACGGCCGAGGCCGCCAAGGCCTACCTGGACTTCCTGTACACCGAGCAGGCCCAGGAAATCGCGGCCCAGCACGCGCTGCGCCCGCGCTCGGCCGCGGTGCTCAAGAAGCACGCCGACCTGTTCAAGCCGATCAAGCAGTACACGGTGGCCAAGTACTTCGGTTCGCTGGGTGAGGCCCAGAAGGTCCACTTCAACGACGGCGGCCAGTTCGACAAGCTCTACACCGTCAAGTAAACCCGATGTCCGCAAGCTCCTCCGCCGGGGCGCTGCCCAGCCCGGTTCCCGGCGCAGCGCCGCTGCGGCGGCGCGCCAAGCGGCGCGTGCTGCCGGGGTTCAACATCACGCTGGGCTACACGCTGCTGTACCTGAGCCTGATCGTGCTGATCCCGCTCGCAGCGCTGTTCGCCAAGACGCTCACGATGAGCTGGCCGCAGTTCTGGGAGGCGATCAGCTCGCCGCGGGTGCTGGCCTCGTACCGGCTGACCTTCGGCGCCTCGCTGATCGCGGCCATCGTCAACGCCATCTTCGGCCTGCTGGTGGCATGGGTGCTGGTGCGCTACGAGTTTGCGGGCAAGAAGATCATCGACGCGCTCGTGGACCTGCCGTTCGCACTGCCCACGGCCGTGGCCGGCATCTCGCTGACGGCGCTCCTGGCCGGCAACGGCTGGGTCGGCCAGTACCTGGAGCCGCTGGGCATCAAGCTCGCGTTCACGCCCAACGGCGTGGTCATCGCGCTGATCTTCATCGGCCTGCCCTTCGTGGTGCGCACCGTGCAGCCCGTGCTCGAGGACGTCGAGAAGGAGCTCGAGGAGGCCGCCATGTGCCTGGGTGCCACGCGCTGGCAGACCTTCACCAAGGTGATCTTCCCGGCGATCTCGCCGGCGCTGCTGACGGGCTTTGCGATGGCCTTCGCGCGCGCCGTGGGCGAGTACGGCTCGGTCATCTTCATCGCGGGCAACATGCCCATGATCTCCGAGATCACGCCGCTGATCATCATCGGCAAGCTCGAGCAGTACGACTACACCGGCGCGACCGCCGTGGCCGTGGTCATGCTGCTGATCTCCTTCGTTCTGCTGCTGGTCATCAACGGCCTGCAGGCCTGGCAGCGCAAGCGCTCGGGAGGAGCGGGATGAGGCTGCCTGTGTTGATCTCTCGCCGTTGCGCGCATGCCGTGCAGGGGTCCGACGGCGCGACGGGTGATCGCGTGCGAATTTGCGGAGGTGCCTGACATGGCTGTCGCCCACGATGTCACGCGCAAGCACATCACCACGACCGAGTCGCCCTGGGTGCGCCGCACGCTGATCGGCGTGGCGCTGCTGTTCCTGGCCTTGTTCCTGGCACTGCCGCTCGCGGCCGTGTTCACGGAGGCGCTGCGCAAGGGCCTGGACGCCTACCTGGAGGCGCTCAAGGAGCCCGATGCCTGGGCCGCGATCCGGCTCACGCTGATCACGGCGGCCATCGCGGTGCCGCTGAACCTGGTGTTCGGCGTCTGCGCGGCCTGGTGCATCGCCAAGTACGAGTTCCGCGGCAAGGCCTTTTTGACCACGCTGGTGGACCTGCCGTTCTCGGTCTCGCCCGTGGTGGCCGGCCTGATCTACGTGCTGGTGTTCGGCGCGCACGGCTGGTTCGGTCCCTGGCTGGCCGAGCACGACATCAAGATCATCTTCGCGATCCCCGGCATCGTGCTGGCCACGGTGTTCGTGACCTTCCCGTTCATCGCGCGCGAGCTGATCCCGCTCATGCAGGCCCAGGGCAACGAGGAGGAGCAGGCCGCCATCGTGCTGGGCGCCAGCGGCTGGCAGACCTTCTGGCATGTGACCCTGCCCAACATCAAGTGGGGCCTCTTGTACGGCGTGATCCTGTGCAATGCGCGGGCCATGGGCGAGTTCGGCGCGGTCTCGGTGGTCTCCGGCCACATCCGCGGCCAGACCAACACCATGCCGCTGCACGTGGAGATCCTCTACAACGAGTACCAGTCGGTGGCGGCCTTCGCCGTGGCCTCGCTGCTGGCCCTGCTGGCACTGGTCACGCTGTGCATCAAGAGCTACATCGAATGGCGCTTCGAGCGTGAGCGCAAGGCCTCCGCCGACCTGCCGCCCGAGCGTCCCGCTGCGCTGGCCGCCCAGGCCGGCGCGCATTGAGGAATTCCCATGAGCATCGAAATCCGCAACGTCAGCAAGCAGTTCGGCGATTTCCGCGCGCTGAACAACGTCAGCCTGGACATCGCCTCGGGCGAACTCGTCGCGCTGCTGGGGCCCTCGGGCTGCGGCAAGACCACGCTCTTGCGCATCATCGCGGGGCTGGAGAGCGGCGACGCCGGCAGCATCCTGTTCAGCGGCGAGGACACCACCGACGTGCATGTGCGCGAACGCCAGGTCGGTTTCGTGTTCCAGCACTACGCGCTGTTCCGCCACATGACGGTGTTCGACAACGTGGCCTTCGGCCTGCGCATGAAGCCGCGCGGCCAGCGCCCGTCGGAGGCGCAGATCAAGGCCAAGGTGCACGAGCTGCTGGGCCTGGTGCAGCTGGACTGGCTGGCCGACCGCTTCCCGGCGCAGCTGTCGGGCGGCCAGCGCCAGCGCATCGCGCTGGCCCGCGCGCTGGCCGTGGAGCCCAAGGTGCTGCTGCTCGACGAGCCCTTCGGCGCGCTGGACGCCAAGGTGCGCAAGGAGCTGCGCCGCTGGCTGCGTGAATTCCACGACCGTACCGGCCACACCACCGTTTTCGTCACCCACGATCAGGAAGAGGCGCTGGAACTGGCCGACCGCGTCGTTGTGATGAGCCAGGGCAAGATCGAACAGGTGGGCACGGCAGACGATGTCTACGACACGCCCAACTCCCCCTTCGTTTTCTCCTT
>DATKFT010000020.1:0-2252 GCA_035544335.1 Pseudorhodoferax sp. | reverse complement strand
GGTGCGGGTCTGCAGCGTCTTGCGTTCGGATTCGAGCGCGGTGAAGGCCGCCACGTCGAGGTAGGGCTGCGGGTTCTTGCGCTGCGCGAGCCGTGCGAGCACGCCGTCCAGGTCTTTTCGGAGAAGGGTGATGTCCAGCATCGTTGGATTCTAGGTGGCTGTCGGGCTGGGGCATGGCCCCGCGTTGCGCCAGACAGGGCGCAGGCAAGGCGCCAAGCGCAAGCTGGACTCCTGTCCAGCGAGCATTGGCAACGCCGCATGCGCCCTGTCTGGCGCAACCCTTCGGGCCGTTTCCTGGGACTGCCATGCTGCGTTGCAGGCTCGTTGTGTGGCGGGCCACACGGCCTCGCCCGCGCCTTGCCTGGCAGTCCAAGGAAACGGCGCGGGGCCATGCCCCAGCCCGACAGCCACCTGATTTTCAGGCCAGGGTGGCCGGGTCGACGTTGGCGCCGCACAGCACCAGGCCCACGCGCTCGTCGGCGCGCGGCACATAGGCACCGCTGCGCAGCGCCGCCAGGCCCAGTGCGGCCGCGGGCTCCACGGCCAGGCGCAGCTCGCGCCACAGCCATTGCTGGGCAGCGGCGATGGCCGCGTCGTCGAGCAGCAGCGCCGCCTGCACATGCTGCTGCGCCACACGCCAGCCGATGGCGCCGATGCGCCTGGCCCCCAGCGAATCGGCGGCCACGCCACCCACGTCCACATCGACGGGCCGGCCCGCTTCGCGCGCACGGAACAGCGTGGGTGCCAGCGCCGGCTCGAGCGCGACGACACGGCTGCGGCCAGCGCACCAGGCGGCGATGCCGCCGATCAGACCGCCGCCACCCACGCTGACGAGCAGGCTGTCGGGCAGGCCGCCGGCCTGTTCTTCGATCTCACGTGCCAGCGTGCCGGCACCCGCCACGACCTCGGGCTGGTCATAGGCATGGGTCAGCAGCGCACCGGTCTCGCTCTGGCGCGCCAGACAGGCCGCCAGGGCTTCGGCGTAAGCCGCACCCACCACCTGCACCTCAGCACCCAGCGCGCGCAGGCGCGCCTGCTTGGCCGGCGAGGAGATGGTCGGCACGAAGACCTCGCAACGCACGCCCAGGGCCTGCGCGGCAGCGGCCGTGGCGATGCCGGCGTTGCCGCCAGAGGCCACGGTCACACCCGCCGCGGGAATGGGCTGGGCCAGCAGCCGGTGCAGCATGCCGCGCGCCTTGAAGCTGCCCGAGACCTGCAGCTGCTCGAGCTTGAGCCATACCTCGGCGCAGGCCAGGCCCAGCGCGGCACCGGGCAGGCGCCACAGCGGCGTCGTGCGCAGAAAGCCCGCAGGGCCCTGGCGCAGGCGCACGTGGGCGGCCTCGATGTCGGCGCGCGTGATGTCGGTGGTGTCCATCAGTAGCCCCCGTCGTCGGCACCGGCCGCCAGGCTCTCGAAACGCGTGAGGTTGCGCAAGAAGGCCAGCTTGACGGTGCCGGTCGGGCCGTTCCGCTGCTTGGCGATGATGACCTCGGCCACGCCGGGCTCCTTGCAAGCGTCCTTGGTGTAGTACTCGTCGCGGTAGATGAACATGATGATGTCCGCGTCCTGCTCGATGGCGCCGGATTCGCGCAAGTCGCTCATCATGGGACGCTTGTCGGGACGCTGCTCCACGCTGCGGTTGAGCTGGGACAGCGCGATCACGGGGCATTGCAGTTCGCGCGCGAGCATCTTCAGGCCCCGCGAGATCTCGCCGAGTTCGGTCGCGCGGTTCTCGTCGCTGCCGCCGCCCGAGCCGCTCATGAGCTGCAGGTAGTCCACCACGATCAGGCCGAGCTTGCCGCACTGGCGCGCCAGTCGGCGTGCGTTGGCGCGCAGCTCGCTGGGCGACAGGCCCGGCGTCTCGTCGATGTGCAGCGAGATGTTGCGCAGCTTCTCGATGGCCTCGGTCAGGCGTGGCCACTCGTCGTCGGTCAGGCGGCCGTTGCGCAAATGGCCCTGGTCCACGCGGCCGATCGAGCCCACGATACGCACGGCCAGCTGGGCCGCGCCCATTTCCATCGAGAAGATCGCGACCGGCAGGCCTTCGTTGAGCGCCACGTGCTCGGCGATGTTCACGGCAAACGCGGTCTTGCCCATGGACGGACGGGCCGCGAGCACCACCATGTCGCCGGCCTGCAGGCCCGAGGTCATGCGGTCCAGGTCGTGGAAGCCCGTGGGCACGCCCGTGATCTCGTTCTGCTGGTCGGCCATCTCCTGCACGCGGTCCAGCAGGTCGACCACGAGCGACTCCA
>DATKFT010000019.1:0-2428 GCA_035544335.1 Pseudorhodoferax sp. | reverse complement strand
CGCGCTGCGCGGACGGTGAGTACTTCCTGTACGTGCTGGACCCGCAGCGCCGCCGCGTCGTCGCCTATGTCACGCTGAGCCGCCTCATCGAGGTCAACCGCCGGGCCGACCGGTTCCTGCGCTCGCCGCACACCAAGGTGGCGCCGGCCTACCGTCGGCGCGGCATCGCGACGGCGGCCTACCGCTGGTGGCTGGACGCCGGGCGCTGCATGGTCACGGGCGCGCGCCAGTCGCCCGCGGCACGCGCGCTGTGGATGGCCATGGCGCGCTCGTACCAGCTGGTCTATGTGCTGCTGGAGGACAAGCGCGTGCACTGCCTGGGCGAGCAGCCGCCCGCCCATGTGCTGGACCAGCTCAACTGCCGGGCCGTGCTGCTGGGGCACGGCGCCAGCCTGGACGACTTCGCCGAGCGCATGGTCTGGGCGCCGCCGCCGCGTGCGGGGACGGCCGGCGCGCGTCAGCAGGACGCTTCGAGCAGGGCCTGCTGAGACGGCGCGGCCGCTGGCCTGCTGCTTTCGGCGACGTGTTCGGCGATGTGGTCGGCCAGGTAGCGCGCATCGCGCGCCACGCCCGAGAAGCGGCCCGAACCCCAGGTGTGCAGCCAGGGCAAGCCCAGGAAATACAAGCCGGGCACGGCCGTCACGCCGCGGGTGTGGACCGGGTGGCCGCGACCATTGAACACGGGCGCGTCCAGCCAGCCGAAGTCGGGCGCGAAGCCGATGCACCAGACCACGCTCGTGATACCGGAGGCCGCCAGCGACAGCGTGGCACGCTCGCCTTCGGGCTCCCACACGGCCGCATAGACGCTGGCCGGTGGCGCATCCAGCCCCTTGGCCGCGATGTACTGGTCGATGGACGCGTTGATGCCGTTGTAGGTGCGGTCGGCCTGGTCCAGCACCTGCTTGAGACGCGGCGCGAAGCGCAGCGTGTCGGCGTCGAAGTCCAGGCCCTCCAGCACGCCGTAGAGCTCCATGCCCTCCTTGGCGAAGCGGCGCAGGTCGATGTCGCGCCCGCCGTCGCGGCCCGTCACGTAGTGGTTGGTGTTGTCGCGCACGCCCTCGCGCAGCGGGTGCTGGGTGACGGGCATGTCGTAGTAGCCCATGTCGGCCAGCCAGTCGACCACGTCGCGGCCGCGGTAGAAGCGCGCACAGCGCGGCGCGTCGCCCACGGCCAGCACGACCTGGCGGCCCGCCAGGTGCAGGTCCTCGGCGATCTGCGCGCCGCTCTGGCCCGAGCCCACGACCAGCACGCGGCCGGGCGGCAGCTGGCCGGCGTTGCGGTAGTCGGCCGAGTGGAGCTGGCGCACGGCCGCCGGCAGCCGCTCGGCCAGGCGCGGCACGATGGGCTGGTGGTAGCCGCCCGAGGCCACGACCACCTGGCGCGCGAAGCAAACACCGTCGCTGCTGCGCACCTCGAAGCCGCCCGCGACGGGCCTGATCTGCTGCACGGCCACGCCTTCGCGCAGCGGCGCCTCCACGGCCTCCTTGAAGGCCGCGAGGTACGCGAGGATCTGCGCCTTCTTCATGAAGCCGTGCGGGTCGTCGCCCTGGTAGGGATGGCCTGGCAGCGCGCACTGCCAGTTGGGCGTGACCAGGCAGAAGTTGTCCCAGCGCTGCGTGCTCCAGCTGTGCAGGGCACGGTGCTTCTCGAACACCACATGGTCCAGGCCCTGGGCCTGCAGGTAGTGGCTCAGCGACAGGCCGGCCTGTCCGCCGCCGACGATGACGACCTCGTGCTGGGGAATGGTGGAAGTGGGCATGGTGGATCTCCGGTGGCGTTCAGGCGGGGTGGAAGGAAACGACGCGCACCTGCGCGTCGGGCTGGTCGGCGAAGGCTGCGCCGCGGGCCTCGGTGTCGGCCAGCTGGTCGAGCGCGGCCGAGCAGGCGAAGCCGTACTTCGCCTCCACGCGCGCGCTCGCGATGGCCGTGGCCTCGCGCGCGCGGTGCAGGAACTCGGCCAGCGCGTAGTCCTGGCCGGGGGTGAAGAAGTCCTCGATGACCAGGGAGGGTGAGTAGGCGAGGCTTTCGCTGGCGTCGGGCCAGCGCAGGCGGTAGTGCATGGCGGGCATGGGTTTCCTTCACACGGGGATGGGTTCCAGCACGCGCTGGTACCAGGCTTCGTGCAGGGCGGCGCTGCGGGCCCAGCTGTGGGCGAGGCAGACGGGCGGCGGCGCGGACAGGCGCGGCAGCGCCAGCGCGTCGGTCAGGCCCGCGGCGATGGACGACACGGATTCGGGATCGCACCAGGCCACGGCCGGTGTGCTGTCCAGCGTCTCGGTGAAGGGCGGCCGGCGCGAGACCAGCACGGGCGTGCCGCAGGCCAGGGCCTCGAGCGCGGCCAGCCCGAAGCCTTCGACCAGCGAGGGCATGGCCAGCACGTCGGCACGGCGCATCAACGCGGGCAGCAGCGCGTCGGGCAGCGGGCCGG
>DATKFT010000018.1:0-2244 GCA_035544335.1 Pseudorhodoferax sp. | reverse complement strand
CGACATCGGGCCCTGGACTGGCGGTGCATGGTCGGGCCGGCCTGCCGGGGCTTCAGGTGCAGGCTATGCTTGTGACCATGCTGCGCAGCGCCGCGTCCACCTCGACAGCTCCACACCGCAGGCCCCGCGCGTGGGCGCGCTGCGTGGCCGTGGTCGTGGCCGCAGCGCTGCACGCCACGCCCGAGGCGCAGGCCTCGCAGTCGCTGCGCTGCAATGGCCATCTCGTGGGCAAGGGCGAATCGCCGGTCGTGCTGCTGCACCGCTGCGGCGAGCCGGTCTGGCGCCAGCCGGTCTGCGTGCCCATGCTGCAGCTGGGGTGGGTGGTGACGCCCTACCGGCAGAACGGCCCCGGCGCCGTGCTGGCGGCCCAGTGCGTGCCCATGGAGGAGTGGACCTACGACCGCGGCCCCGGCAGCTTCCTGGGCATCGTGCGCCTGTACAACGGGACGATCGAGTCGGTACGCGACGGCGCGCGCATGCGCTGAAGGCGCAGCGTCAGGCCCAGCGGGCGATCAGCGCCGCCGCCCACACGCCGCCGCAGAACAGCAGCGCCAGCAGCACGGCCGCGCTGCCCAGGTCCTTGGCGCGCTTGGACAGCGCATGCCATTGCGGGCCCACGCGGTCGATGGCCGATTCGACGGCGGTGTTGAGCAGTTCCACGACCATCACCGCGATCACGCTGCCCGCGAGCACGGCCACCTCGAGCCAGCTGCGTCCGAGCCAGCAGGCCAGCGGCAGCAGCACCAGCGCGAGCAGGGCCTCCATGCGGAAGGCCTTCTCGGCCCAGCCGGCGCGCAGGCCGGCCACGGAATGGCCCAGCGCATGCCACAGCCGGGCCAGGCCATGGCGCTGCTTGTGCGGGTTGTCGAACGAGGCAGCGGTGTCGGTGTCGGAGGTGCGGTCGTCGGTCACGGGTGGTCGGAAGAAGAGGGTTCTGTCGTTGCGGGCGGCAGGCCCAGCGTGAGGGTGTCGCAGCGCCAGCCTGCGGCGTCCGGTCCGATGGTGGCGAAGGCGCCGGCATGCACGGCGGCGATGCGCCGCACGACCTGCAGGCCCAGGCCCAGGCCCAGCACGGTGCTGCCGCGCAGCCGGTCGGCCTGGTGCAGCACGGCCTGGGCGTTGTCGCGCACCTGCAGCGCGGGCGGGTCGCACAGCACGCGGATCTCCACCGCGGTGCCGGGCGGCGTGTGGCCCAGCGCGTTGCCGACCAGGTTGCGCAGCGCGATCTCCAGCAGCACCGGGTGGCCGTGCGCCAGGCACTGCGCGGGCGCATCGACGGACAGTTCGTGCGCGCCGTCGAAGGCCGCCTGGGCATGGTCGGCCACCACGCGGCGCGCGAGCGCGGCCAGGTCCAGCGTCTGCGCGGCCTCGGCCAGCTCGACGCGGCTGGCGCGTGCCAGCGCGAGCAGGTCGTCCATGATGGCGGCCGTGCGCTCCGCGTCGGCCTCGACCTGGGCCAGCGCGGCGCTGCGCTGCTCGGGCGTCAGCACGCCGCGCAGCGAGCTGGCGTGCAGGCGCAGCGAGGCCAGCGGCGTGCGCAGTTCGTGTGCGAAGGTGTCGGCCAGCTCGCGCTCGTGCGCCAGCGCGCTCTGGTAGCGCGCACCCAGCGTCTCGATCGCGCCCACCATGGCCTGGAATTCGGCGTGCGGCGGCGCCTGCAGTCGGCTCGTGTGGTGGATGTCCAGCGCGCGCACGCGTTCGCTCAGATCCAGCAGCGGGCGCAGGCCGCGCCGCACGGCCAGCGTCAGCACCAGCATCACGATGGGTAGCAGCCACAGGCCCGGCGTGGCGACCTGCTCGGCGATGTCCTCGGCCAGGTCGTCGCGCTCGTGCAGGCTCAGCAGGATGGCCACCTTGCGCACATGGGCGCCCTCGTCCCAGCGGGTGAACACGCGCCAGGCGCGTGCCGGCTCGCCCAGCGACAGCGTGGAGAACCCCTCGGGCGTCTCGAAGGGGGGCAGCGGTGCCGGGCCCGTGCGCGCGAGCAGTTCGCCATGGTCATCCCAGACCGCCACGCTCAGCGACTGCTGGTAGTCGTGCGCCTTCAGCGCGGGCGAGACGCCCAGCGCGGCGGCGTCGGGACGGTGCACGAAGCCCCCCCCGCTCTGCGCCAGCAGCAGCGAGCCCACGCTGGCCAGGTGGCCGTCGGTCAGCTCGTCGGCCTCGTGCACGCCGGTCTGGTAGCCGACCAGCATGAAGACCGACCAGACCACGACCAGGGCGCCCAGCGTCCAGGCCAGCAGC
>DATKFT010000017.1:0-4461 GCA_035544335.1 Pseudorhodoferax sp. | reverse complement strand
TTGAAGTTGAGGTCCACCATGCCCGCGACCGCGGCGTGCTGGGCGATGCCCAGGTCGCGCGGCAGCGCCGCCTCGCGCACGAAGCTGCCGCGCCCGGCTTCGCCACTGACCAGACCCATGGCCTGCAGCTCGGCGTAGACGCGCGTGGCGGTCACGAGCGCCAGGCCCTCGCGTGCAGCCAGCTGCCGGTGCGTGGGCAGGCGTGTGCCGGGCGCCAGCCGGCCCGCGCGGATGTCGGCGGCCAGCCGGTCGACCACGGGTTTGTAGCGGGCTTGGGCCATGGGATGTCTGGTGCGGTCCGGTGTTCTCGGGCCTGCAATGTATTCAATACAATTTTTTGATTGTATTGGGTAAGAGGCCTAGCATGGCGCTACCGAAACCTCTTCTGCGCCCCACCATGCACATCGCCATCCTGAGCTTCGACGGCTTCAACGAACTCGACTCGCTGATCGCCCTCGGCATCCTGAACCGCGTCAAGGCCCCGGGCTGGCGCGTGTCGATCGCGAGCCCCACGCCCAGCGTGCGCTCGATGAACGGGGTGGTGCTGCAGGCCCAGGCCACGCTGGAGGAGGCCTGCGCGGCCGATGCCGTGGTCGTCGGTAGCGGTGTGCACACGCGCGCCGTGGTGGCGGACGCCGTGCTGATGGCGCGGCTGCGGCTCGACCCCGCGCGCCAGCTGCTGGCCGCGCAATGCTCGGGCACGCTGGTGCTGGCCAGGCTGGGGCTGCTGCAGGGCCTGCCGGCCTGCACCGACCTGACCACCAAGCCCTGGGTGCAGGAGGCCGGCGTCGCCGTGCTGGCGCAGCCCTTCGTCGCGCGCGGCAACCTGGCCACGGCCGGCGGCTGCCTGGCCTCGCCCTACCTGGCCGCCTGGCTGATCGCGCGGCTGCAGGGCGAGGACGCGGCGCGCGCGGCGCTGCACTACGTGGCACCGGTCGGCGAGAAGGAGGACTACGTCGAACGCGCCATGCGCCACGTCGCGCCCGCCCTGGCTGGAACGGCATAGCTATCATCATGGCCGTCTCCGTTGGCGACGGCGCGGCACTCGCAGAGCCTGACAACGGTCGCAAGCGGCGGTTCCGAAGGCCGCGGAGCAGGCCACGCCAACGGACGCTGCGGAACGGGCTGCCCAGCCGCTGGCGGCGCCCCTGGAAGGGGGATGGGACTTCTACACGCCCTTCGAAGTCCCAACGGGGTGGATCAATTCAGAGACAAGGGACTTCGATGACCGCATGCGCCAGCCTCGATCGATTCCGCGTGGACGGCCAGGTGGCCGTCGTGACCGGCGGTGCCCATGGCATCGGCCTGGCCAGCGCACAGCTGCTGGCCGCGGCCGGTGCGCGCGTGGTCGTGGTCGACCGCGATGCCGCGGCGGCCACCGAAGCGGCGGCCACCATGGCCGGCGCGCTGGGCTTGGGGCTCGACGTGTCCGACGCCGCTGCCGTGGCACAGGTCTTCGCGGGCATCGCGCAGCAGGCGGGCCGCATCGACATCCTCGTCAACAACGCCGGCATGGCGATCCGCAAGTCCACGCAGGAACTCGACATCGCCGAGTGGAACCAGGTGGTGGCGGTCAACCTCACGGGCGCCTTCGTCTGCGCACGCGAGGCCGCGCAGCACATGCCGGCGGGCCGCGGGGCCGTCGTCAACATGGCCTCCATCATGGGCATGTCGGGCGGCGGCCTGTACCCCAACATCTCCTACCAGACGACCAAGGGCGGCCTTGTGAACATGACGCGCGCGCTGGCCGTGGAATGGGCGGCGCGCGGCATCCGCGTCAACGCGGTCGCGCCGACCTGGACGCGCACGGGCTTCATCGGCCCGCTGGCGTCTTCGCCCGAACTCATGGAGCGCATCCGCGCGGTCACGCCCATGGGCCGGATCGCCGAGCCCGACGAGGTGGCGCACGCCGTGCTGTTCCTGGCCAGCCCCGCGGCCTCCATGGTCACGGGCCATGTGCTGGCCGTGGATGGGGGCTTTCTGGCGCAGTGAGGCGTGGCCGGGCCGCTCGGCCCACGGCCAAGGCCGCGAAGGCGCTGGCGGACCGCGGCCTGCACGCGGGCCAGGCCCGCGGCCCCTGCGCTCAGCGCAGCACCAGCACCGGGATGTGCGAGTGCGTCAGCACGTGCTGGGTTTCGCTGCCCAGCAGCAGACGGCTCACGCCACGGCGGCCGTGCGAGGCCATCACGATCAGGTCGCAATGGTGCTTCTGCGCGGTGGCGATCAGCGCTTCGGAAACCTGGTCGGCGCGCACGACCACGGGCGTGGCCGTGACACCCTTGGCCAGGGCCGCGGACTGCACGGCCTCGAGTTCCTTCATGGCCGCATCGGTCCAGCTGGCCTCGGTGCGCTCGACCTGCTTGAGGTCGATGGGCATGGCGCCTTCGAAGTAGCTGTGCGGGTAGGGCGGGACCACCTTCACGGCCACCAGGGTCGATCCCAGCTTGGCGGCCAGATCCAGCGCGCTGTCGACGGCTTTTTGCGAGAGCTCGGAACCGTCGGTGGCGATCAGAATGCGTTGGTACATGGTGTTCTCCTTGGAAGTGACGACGTCAGCATAGGACGCTTTCGCGGATTTGCATTGATTTGCGTCAAGGCGGGCGGGATACACGCTGGTTACGCTCATGCCCATGCAAGCCAGTCTTCCTCCCGCGGCCGTGGCCGCCTCCGCGCAGGCGCCCGCGCCGGATGCCGGCCAGCAGGGTCTCGCGTGGATCGACGACCCCGAGGAATGGGCCGCATTCAGCCGGCCCGCGGGCCAGGAGGCCGGTGCCTGGGAGTCCAGCATGGCCGTGGAGGGCATGAGCTGCGCGGCCTGCGCGCTGGCCGTCGAGGACGCGCTGCGCGCCGTGCCCGGCGTGCTGTCGGCCGAGGTCGGCGCCGCGAGCCGGCGCGCGCGCGTGGTCTGGCGCGCGGACCGGGCGCGGCCCTCGCAGTGGCTGGCGGCCGTGCGCGCGGCTGGCTACCGCGGCGTGCCGCTGTCCGACCTCGCGCTGCGCGCCGAGCGCCGCCGCGCCTCGCGGCTCATGCTGTGGCGCTGGCTGGTCGCGGGCCTGTGCATGATGCAGGTCATGATGTACGCCTGGCCCGCGTACACCGCCGCGCCGGGCGAGATCTCGGCCGATGCGCAGGCGCTGCTGCGCTGGGCCTCCTGGGTGCTGAGTCTGCCCGTCATGCTGTTCTCGTGCGGGCCCTTCTTTCGCGCAGCGTGGCGCGACCTGCGGCACCGGCGCATCGGCATGGACACGCCGGTCACGCTGGGCATCCTGATCACCTTCCTGGTCAGCAGCTGGGGCACCTTCGAGCCCGATGGCATCTTCGGCGCCGAGGTCTATTTCGATTCGCTGACCATGTTCGTGTTCTTCCTGCTCAGCAGCCGCTGGCTGGAAACGCGGCTGCGCGACCGCACGGGCGGCGCGCTGGACCTGCTGCTGCAGCGCCTGCCCCAGGGTGTGGAGCGCGAGCGCGCCGACGGCCGCCGCGAGCAGGTGGCCGCCCACCGCGTGGCCGTGGGCGACGTGCTGCATGTGCGGGCCGGCGAGGCCTTCGTGGCCGACGCGCAGGTGCTCGAAGGCGACACGCTGGTCGACGAGGCGCTGCTGTCGGGCGAATCGCGGCCCGTGCCGCGCGGCCCCGGCGCGCCCGTGCTGGCCGGCAGCTTCAACCTCGCGGCTGCGGTGCGCGTGCGCGTCACGGCGGCCGGCACCGACACGCGCTTTGCCGAGATCGCCGCGCTCATGGACGAGGCCGCGCGCTCGCGCCCGCGCCTGGCGCAGCTGGCCGACCGCATCGCGCGGCCCTTCCTGTTCGTGGTGCTGCTGTCGGCGCTGGGCGCGGCGCTGTTCTGGTGGCGCCACGACCCCGGCCATGCGCTCATGGTGGCGGTGGCCGTGCTGATCGTGACCTGCCCCTGCGCGCTGTCGCTGGCCACGCCGGCGGCCATGCTGGCCAGCGCGGGCGCGCTCGCACGCCGTGGCGTGCTGGTGCGCCGGCTGCAGGCGCTGGAGGCGCTGGCCCGCATCGACACGCTGGTGTTCGACAAGACCGGCACCTTGACGCAGGACGCGCTCACGCTGGGCGAGGTGCGCACGCGCGAGGGCATCCCGACCAGCCAGGCGCTGGCCATGGCGGCGGCGCTGGCCGGCCGCTCGCTGCACCCGGCTTCGCGCGCGCTGGCCGCCGCCGGGCGCGACGGCGCCAGCGAGGAGTGCTGGCAGGCCGGCGAGACCGAGGAGGAGGCCGGGCTGGGCCTGGTCGGCCGGCTCTCACGCAACGGCTGGCCCTGGCCCGGCCAGCTGCGCCTGGGTTCGGCGCGGCATTGCGGTGTGCAGGCCGCGCCGGGCCAGGACATGACGGTCTGGCTGTCCGACGGCCAGGGCATGCTGGCTTCGTTCGCGCTGCGCGAGGAACTGCGGCCCGACGCCGCGGCCGCCGTCGCGCAGCTGCGCCGCCTGGGCGTGT
>DATKFT010000016.1:0-10789 GCA_035544335.1 Pseudorhodoferax sp. | reverse complement strand
GCGTTGACGGTCACGCCGGTGCCCGCCAGCCGCTTGGCCAGCCCGCGCGAGACGGCCAGCTGGGCCGTCTTGGAAAAACCGTAGTGCACCATGTCGGCCGGGATGTTGAGGGCCGACTCGGACGAGATGAACACGATGCGGCCCCAGCCGCGCGCCACCATGCCCGGCGCGTAGTGCCGCGCCATGCGCACACCCGACATCACATTGGTCTGGAAGAAGCGCTCCCACTCGCTGTCGGGTATCTCGAAGAAGTCCTGCGGGCCGAAGATGCCCAGGTTGTTGACCACGATGTCGAAGTCCGGATGCTCGGCGAACAGCCGGGCACTGTCGGCCTCGGTGGCCAGGTCGCCCGCAAAGCCGATGGCCTGCCCCGGCAGCTCTTGCAGCCGCGCGAGCGCAGCAGCCACGCTGGCCTCGCTGCGGCCGTTGACGACCACCTCGGCGCCTGCGGCCACGAAGCCCCGGGCCGTGGCGAAGCCGATGCCGGCGGTCGAGCCGGTGACCAGCACGCGCCGGCCCTTGAATTGGATGTGCATGGAGACAGTCCCGTCGGGTTGTGATGGGTGGGCATGGTATGGGGCAAGGGCCGACTTGATAATCAGTCGACATTCCAAATCACTGTTCGAAGAACTCGAAAGATGGACCGCATCGACGCGCTGCGCCTGTTGCTCGACGTGGCCGAGCTGGGCAGTTTTTCCAGCGTGGCGCGCCAGCGCGCGATCGCCACCTCCACGGTCACACTGGCCGTGGGCCAGCTCGAGCAGGAGTTCGGCGCGCGGCTGCTCGCGCGGTCCACGCGGCGGCTGTCGTTCACGCACGAGGGCGAGCGCCTGCTGGCCGATGCGCGCCGCATCGTGTCGGAATGGGACGCGGCCTTCTGCAGCCTGCGGCAGGACGGCGCGCTGAACGGCCCGATCCGCATCACCGCCACCAACGACTTCGGCCGCACGCGCCTGCGCCCGCTGCTCGATGCCTTCCAGGCCCGGCACCCCGAGCTGCGCGTGAGCCTGCTGCTCAGCGACAACACGGTCGACCTCATCGAGGAGCACATCGACCTCGCGCTGCGCAGCGGGCCCCTGCCCGACTCCTCGCTGCACGCGCGGCTGCTCGTGCGCGGCGCGCGGCTGGTCTGCGCCGCCCCCGGCTACTGGGCGCGGCACGGCCGCCCTGCGCATCCGGACGCACTGGCCACGCACAACTGCCTCGTGCTCGCACGCCCGGGTGCGCCGATTGCGGCCTGGCCGTTCCGTGCGGACGACCGGCTGTTCCACGTCAAGGTGTCCGGCGACCGCCAGGCCAGCGACGGCGAAGTGGTGCGCGCCTGGGCCCTGCAGGGCCTGGGCGTGGCGCTCAAGAACCGCTGGGACATCGCCGACGATCTGGCCAGCGGCGCATTGGAGACGGCCTTGGACGCCTTCGTGGCGGGGCCGGTGGACCTCTACGCCGTGCACCCGGGCGGCCCGCCGAGCCGCCGCGTCGCCGCGCTCGTGGACTTCCTCGCGCAGGCGCTGGAGACCGCCCCGGGTCCTGAAACGGCTACGGCAGCTTCGCGATGACCTTGATCTCGAAGTCGAAGCCGTAGAGCCAGGTCACGCCCACGCCGGTCAACGTGGGATGGGGCGCCTCGCCCCAGTACGTGGGCACGATGGCCCAGATGCGCTCGAACTTGCTGGCGGGGTCGACGATGAAGACCGTCACGTCGACCACGTCCGCAAACGTGCAGCCGGCCGCGGCCAGCACCGCGTTGAGGTTGCCGAAGGCCCGGTGCACCTGGGCCTCCAGCCCGGGCTCGGGCGAGCCGTCCTCGCGGCTGCCGACCTGGCCCGAGACGAACAGAAAGCCGTTGGCGCGCACGGCGGGCGAATAGCGGTTGCGCTCGTACAGCGCCTGGCGGCCGGCGGGAAAGACGACGTCACGTTGTGCCATGGGATGCCTTTGCTGGATGGATGCAGGATGGCGCCACTGTAGGAAGCCGCGCCCGCGCGATCAACGCGCAAGTCCACCCACCACTGTTCGTAAACTCCAAACAATCTGCGCGCAATCGCGCTCCCACTGGAGACCGCATGGACCGTTTCGATGCGATGCAGGCCTTCGCCCGCGTCGTGGAAGCCGGCAGCTTCACCAAGGCGGCCGACACCTTGCACATGGGCAAGACCAGCGTCACCCAGCTCGTGCAGCAGCTGGAGGCGCGGCTGCGCGTGAAGCTCCTGAACCGCACCACGCGCCGCGTGCACCTCACGGCCGATGGTGCGGCCTACTACGAGCGCGTGGTGCGCCTGCTGGCCGATGTGGACGACGCCGAGACCAGCCTGTCCAGCGCCGCCGCCGCACCGCGCGGCCGGCTGCGCGTGGACGTGCCGAGCCCGCTCGCGCGCATGCTGCTGGTGCCGGCGCTGCCCGACTTCCATGCGCGCTACCCCGAGATCCAGCTCGACATGGGCGTCAGCGACCGCCGCGTCGACCTGATCGGCGAGAACGTGGACTGCGTGCTGCGCGGCGGCAGCATCGCCAACCCCTCGCTCGTGGCACGCCATGTGGGCGACCTGCAGCTGGGCGTCTACGCGTCACCCGGCTACCTCGCGCTAGCCGGCCGGCCGACGCACCCGCTGGAACTGGAGAACACGCAGCACCGCATCGTCGGCTTCCTGTGGTCGCGCGCGGGCAAGACCTTCCCGTACGCGATGCAGCGCACGGGCCCGCAAGGCCCCGAGGAGGTGCACGTGCAGGGCCGCTACGCCTTCGCGGTCGACGACGGCAACGCCTACCTCGCGGCCGGCCTCGCGGGCCTGGGCGTGCTGTGGCTGCCCGACTACATGGCCAAGCCGCACCGGGCCAGCGGCGAACTCGTGCCGCTGTTCGAGGACTGGCGGCTAGATCCCATGCCGCTGTACCTGGCCTTCGCGCCGAACCGGCACGTGAGCGCCAAGCTGCGCGCCTTCATCGACTGGACCGTGGCGCTGCTGGCCCGGCATGCGCCGGTGCTGGGCCGGCGCGGCACCTGATCAGGGCTGCGGCCCACCGACCCGGACGCCTTCCCAGCGGATCTGGCCCTGGCCACCGGCCAGCGGCGTCACGCCCTCGCCCTTGACGAAGGTCCAGGGGATCTCGTAGAGGTAGCTGCTGGCGTTCTGCTGCACGCCGGTGCGCACCGCGAGGTTCAGCTTGTGCTGGTAGTCGGGCGCATCCAGCGGCGTGGTGCGCAGCCTGTCCAGGCTTTCCAGGAACGCGGGCGTCGCGTGCGGCGCGCTGCCGTTCATGATGCCCTGCGGACCGTAGAACACGCTCAGCGCCTGCACCGGCGACTCGCGGCCCGTGGAGGTGTCGGTCGTGAACACGTAGTCCTTGTCGTAGTTCTTCATCTGCGTGGCCTTGCCGGCCGGCACCACGCGGATCGTGACCGTGACGCCGACCTTGGCGAGCTGTTGCTGCACGAGCTCGGAGAAGGCCGAGGTGTCGCCGAACTGCGTGAACTCGATGCGCAGGTCGCCCGGCCGGTAGCCCGCCTGCGCCAGCAGGGCCTTGGCCTTGTCGGGATCGTAGGGCCAGATGTCGGCGATGCTCTTGTCGAACTGCGGGTAGCGCGAGGGGAAGGGCTGGTTGGTGACCGTGCCCACGCCGAAGTTCAGCAGGTTCACGAACTCCTGGCGGTCGAAGGCATGGCGGAAGGCCTGCACCACGAGCGGGTTGTCGAACGGCGCGCGGTGGTGGTTGATCGAGACCAGCGCGACCTGCCCGGTCGTCGTGTACTCCACGGCCAGGCCCGCGGCCTCGGCCGCCTTGGCCTGGGCCGGCGACACGAAGGCCACGTTGTAGACGCCGGTCTGCACGGCCGAGACGACGGAGGCCGGATCGGGCTTGGGATAGATCTCGATGCGGTCGATGTGGATCTCGCTCGCGCGCCAGTAGTCGGGGTTCTTCTCGAGCACGGTCTTCTCGTCGGCGATGGACTCGAGCACGCGGAACGGGCCGGCGCCGACCGGGTAGAGCTCCAGGCGCTTGAGGTCCTTCGCGGCGGCGGTCGGGCTCGTGATGTGGCCGACACGGCCCGAGAACAGCAGCGGCACCTGGTAGTCGGCCTGGCTCAGCTTGAACAGCACCTGCAGTTCGTCGACCGCGACGATCTCGGTGATGGTCTTGAGCAGCTCGGCCGAGCGCGCGTCCTTCTGCGTCTTCGAGCGCACGAAGTAGTCGACCACGGCCTGCGCGTTCAGCACCGTGCCGTCGCTGAACTTGAGGTCGGGGCGCAGCTGGAACGTCACCTCCGTGCCTTCGGCGTTGTAGGTCCAGCGCTCGGCCAGGCCCGGCTCGGGCAGGCCCTGGGCGTTGATCTCGGTCAGCCCCTCGTAGGCCAGGTTCAGGCCGAAGATGTCCCAGCCGATCTTGGAGGTGACCGGGTCCCACGAGGTCGGCAGGCCGATGGCCCAGCGCACGACCTTGGGGCCGCTGGCTTGCACCGCTTTGCGGCCATCACCGGCGCGCAGGCCCCAGAGGACCGCCGCCACGGCGACCACGCCCAGGCCCACACCCCAACCCCATTTCCCGACCTGCTGCGCCATGGCACCACCCCTTCGTTCCGGATTGCAAAGGCTGCGGATGCTAGGTGCGCACCTGCGAATTCCAAACCACGCCACGGCATATCCATATCCGGTTTTTGGCCGGGGTGGCAGGCCGGCTGCCCGCCGGGCGGCGCGCCACCGCTGCGCGCACAAACCGCAGTTGCATATGCAAATTCCGCGGTTCGCAAAAACAGGCCCCCACCGTAAGCTGCCCCGCTTCGCCAAGCGCAGAGCGGGTTCTGCAGGCACCAGCGACGGCCAGGCCCCGACTTCACCTGGCGTCCGGACTTTCCAGGGGAAGCACTTTGATCCATCGCCGCGACTTTCTGCGGACCACGGGCGCCTTCGGCGCCGTGCTGGCTCTTTCACAGCACGAGGCCTTCGCGCAGAACGCACCATCCCGGCTCACCGTGCTCTCCGTGCCCGAGCCGCACAACCTCGTCGCGGGCCTGTTCATGGCCCAGCCCAACAACGGCGTCTCGCGCAACATCTTCGACGGCCTGGTCACCTACGACGAGAAGACCAACGCCCCCATCCCCGAGCTGGCCGAGAGCTGGACCTTCTCCAGCGACCGCAAGTCCGTGCGCTTCAAGCTGCGCCGCGGCGTCAAGTGGCACGACGGCGTGGAGTTCACCTCGGCCGACGTGGCCTACTCCTTCCCGATCACGACCAAGACCAACCAGCTCACGGCCCCTTCGTTCACGCATCTGACGGCCGTGGAGGCCATCGACAGGTACACGGTGGAGCTGCGCTTCAGCCAGCTGCCGCCCACGCTGTTCGACGTGCTGCATAGCATCGGCGCGCAGATCCTGCCGCGCCACCTGTACGAGGGCAAGGACCCGCTGCAGAACCCGCTGAACCTCGCGCCCGTGGGCAACGGCCCCTACAGGTTCGCCGAATGGGTCAAGGGCAGCCATGTCAAGCTCGTGCGCAACCCCGACTACTGGGACAGGAGCCGCGGCCTCGTCGAGGAGGTGGTGTTCCGCGTGCTGCCCGACGCGGGCGCGCGCGTGATCGCGCTGGAGGCCGGCGAGGCCCAGTTCGGCCCGGCCACGCCCGTGCCGCTGGCCGAGGCCAAACGCATCGAGGCCGACCCCAAGAGCCGGCTGCGCGTGCTGCGCGACGCCTACTCGGGCAACCCCACCGTGCTGCTCACCTTGAACCTGGAGCGCCCGGTCTTCAAGGACCTGCGCGCGCGCCAGGCCATTGCGCACGCGATCAACAAGCAGACGCTGGCCGATGTGGCCTTCTCGGGCTTTGCAACGCCGGCCACGGGCCACGTGCTGAAGTCGCAGACGCGCTTCTACACGCCCGACACGCGCCAGTACGCCTACGACCCCAAGCTGGCGAACAAGCTGCTCGACGAGGCCGGCCTCCAACGCGACAAGAGCGGCATCCGCTTCAAGGTCGACACGCTGCCCCTGCCCTACGGCGACGATTTCGTGCGCAGCGCGCAGCTGATCCAGCAGAACCTGCGCGCCGTGGGCATCGCGCTGGACATCAAGCCCGTGGACATCGCCACCTGGAGCCGGCGCGTGCGCGACGGCGAGTTCGACACCACGACCAACTACTACTGGGGCGAGGTCGACCCGCAGCTCGGCGTGTTCCGGCGCTTCTGGTCCAAGTCGCCCGTGCGCAAGAACGGCGGCAACCCCTCGGCCTATGTGTCGGCCGAGATGGACCGGCTCATCGAGGCCGCGCTCGTGGAGCTGGACGTGGACAAGCGCCGCACGCTGATCTGGGACATCCAGAAGCTCGCGCAGCAGGACCTGCCCTCGATCGCGCTGCTGGACCTGCAGCAGATCAAGGTGGTGTCCAAGTCCATCGAGGGCTATCCGGTCGGTCCGGACCTCTCCATCTCCAAGGTCCGCTTCGTCGGCGCTTGAGATGAACCCACCCCGTTTGGCCGGCTCACTTCGTGTCGCCATCCGATACCCCTCAAGGGGCGCACCCAGCGGCCGGGCAGAGCCCGTTCCGCGGGTGCACTCGCATGGCCTGCTCCGCGGCCACTCGAACAGCCGCCCGCGTGCCGGCCTCGTGCTCAGCGAATGGCGCGCCAGCGCAATGGACCACTGAAATGCTGTTCCTGCGCTACGCGCTCGCGCGGCTCGCGCGTGCGCTGCCCATGGTGCTGCTCGTGACCATCGTGAGCTTCTTCCTGGTCCGGCTCGCGCCGGGCGACGTGGTCGACTTCATGATGGGCCAGAGCGGTGTGAACGACGCCGCCTACGGCGACATGCTGCGCGCCAAGTTCGGCATCGACCAGCCGCTGGCGCTGCAGTTCTGGCACTACGTGCAGGGCATCGCGCTGCTGGACCTGGGCTGGTCGCACCGGCACAACCAGTCCGTGGCCACGCTGGTGTTCGAGCGCCTGCTCGCCACGGCGCTGCTGGCCGGCGTGGCGCTCACGCTGGCCGTGGTGCTGGGCAGCTGGCTCGGGCGCATCGCGGGCACCACGCGGCGGCGCTGGCTGGACACGCTGATCTTCCTGTCCTCCACCATCGTCTCGGGCCTGCCCGTGTTCTGGCTCGCGCTGATGCTGATCGTGCTGTTCTCCGTGGTGCTGGGCTGGCTGCCCAGCAGCGGTTTCGGCACCATCAGCGACTCGGTGCGCGGCCTGGACCGCGTGCTCGACGTGGGCCGCCACCTCGTGCTGCCGGCCGTGAGCCTGGCAGCCTACTACCTCGTGGTCTACATCCGGCTCGCGCGCGCCTCGGTGGCCGAGATCGTGGGCAGCGACTACATCCGCACGGCGCGCGCCAAGGGCCTGCCGCGCGCGCGCATCGTGCGCCGCCACATCTGGCCCAACGCGCTCTTGCCCATCGTCACGGTCACGAGCGTGGAGGCCGGCGCGCTGCTGAGCGGCGCCGTCACGGTGGAGACCGTGTTCGGCTGGCCCGGCCTCGGCCAGCTCATGATGGACGCCATCCTCGCGCGCGACCTCAACATCCTGGTCGGCATGCTGTTCCTGAGTTCCATGGCCATCCTGGCCATCAACGTGCTGACCGACCTGCTCTACGCAGCCATCGATCCGCGCATCACGCTGCAAGGCACCTGATGCACCTGTCCGCACTGCATCCGCGCCACTGGCCCGCCGGGCTGCGCGTGGGCCTGTCCCTGCTGCTCGCGATCGCGCTCGTGGCCGCGTGCGCCGACCTGATCCGCGACGGCAATCCGCTGGACATGGTGGCCCAGCCCAGCCAGTGGCCCGGCAGCGACCCCGCGCATCCGCTGGGCACCGACCTGTTGGGGCGCGACATCCTGGCCGGCGTCGTGCACGGCGCCCGCACCTCGCTGCTGATCGGCCTGTCCTGCGGGCTGCTGGCCGCGCTGCTGGGCATCGCGCTGGGCGTGCTCAGCGGCTACCTGCGCGGCGGTGCCGACCGCGTCGTGCTGCGCCTCGTGGAGTTCTTCCAGATCATGCCCTCGCTGCTGTTCACGGTCACGCTGGTGGCCATCGTCGGCCCGTCCACGGGCACCATCGTGTTCGGCATAGTCATCACCAACTGGCCCTCGGTCGCGCGCATCGTGCGCGCCGAGGTGCTGCGCGTGCGCGAGAGCGAGTACGTGCAGGCCAGCCGCGTGGTGGGCCTCGGCGACTGCGCGATCGTGCTGCGCCACGTGCTGCCCAACGTGGTCACACCGGCCATCGCGCTGGTCTCGGTGCTGTCGGGCGCAGCCATCCTGAGCGAGTCCACGCTGTCCTTCCTGGGCCTGGGCGATCCCAACGTCGCCACCTGGGGCGGCATGATCGACGAGGGCCGCAAGGCCTTGTTCTCGGCCTGGTACATGAGCGCGATCCCGGGCGTGGCGATCGCCACCACCGTGGTCGCGCTGGGTCTGGTCGGCAACGGGCTCAACGACGCGCTGAACCCGCGCCGGGGGCAGGGGCTGTGAAACGCGATGCGATGCAGCCGCTGCCCGCGACCGCGGTGCGGCGGGACGGCACGCCGGTGCTGTCGGTCCAGGACCTCGCCGTGCACTTTCGCAGCGGCGCCCACTGGCATGCCGCCGTGCGCGGCATCTCTTTCGAGGTGCAGGCCGGCGAGACCGTCGCCCTCGTGGGCGAGTCGGGCTCAGGCAAGAGCGCCACGGCGCTGGCCGTGATGGGCCTGCTGCCGCACCGCACGGCGCGCGTGCAAGGCCAGGTGCTGCTGGACGGACGCGCGCTGCAGGCCCTGCCCGAACGCGCGCTGCAGGCCGTGCGCGGCGACCAGGCCGCCATGGTGTTCCAGGAACCCATGACCAGCCTGAACCCGGTGCTGACCATCGGCGAGCAGATCGCCGAGGTGCTGGTCGTGCACCGCGGCCTGGCACCTCGCGCCGCGCGGGCCGAGGCGCTGGCGCTGCTGCAGCGCGTGCGCATCCCGGCCGCGCAGCAGCGCTACGGCGAATACCCGCACCGCTTCTCGGGCGGCATGCGCCAGCGCGTCATGATCGCGATGGCGCTGGCCTGCCAGCCCCGGCTGCTGATCGCCGACGAGCCCACGACGGCGCTGGACGTGACCACGCAGGCCGCGATCCTCGCGCTGATCCGCGAGCTGCAGCAGGAAACCGGCATGGCCGTGCTGTTCATCACGCACGACCTGGGCGTGGTGGCCGAGCTGGCCGACCGCACCGTGGTGATGCGCCACGGCGCCGTGCTGGAGGCGCAGGCCACGGCCGCGCTGTTCGCTGCGCCCGTCCATGCCTACACGCGCGCGCTGATCGCCGCGCAGCCCGTGCTGCCCGCCATGGACGCGCAGGACGACGACGGCGCCGCCCTGGCCGCCTCGGCCGTGCCGCCCGGTGCACCGGCCGCTGAACCGCCCGCGCTGGCCGTGCGCGGCCTGCGCGCCCACTTCGAGGTGCGCACGGGCGCCTTCGGCCGTGCCCAGGGCCGCGTGCACGCGGTCGAGAACGTGTCCTTCCAGGTCGCGGCGGGCGAGACGCTGGCCCTGGTTGGCGAATCGGGCAGCGGCAAGTCCACGGTTGCGCGCGCGATCGCGCGGCTCATCGAGCCCACGGCCGGCCAGGTGCTGGTCGGCGGGCAGGACCTGCTGCAGCTCGGCAAGCGCGAGCTGCAGGCCGCGCGCCGCGCCGTGCAGATGGTGTTCCAGGATCCCTACGGCAGCCTGGACCCGCGCATGGCGGTCGGCGCCTCCATCGCCGAGCCGCTGCTGCACCACCGTGTGCTGGCGCGCGACCAGGTACAGCAGCGCGTGGCCGAGCTGCTCGTGCAGGTGGGCCTGGAGCCCGGCATGGCGGCGCGCTGGCCGCACGAGATGTCGGGCGGCCAGCGCCAGCGCGTGTGCATCGCGCGCGCCATCGCCTTGCGCCCGCGCGTGCTCGTGGCCGACGAGGCCGTCTCGGCGCTCGATGTCTCGGTCAAGGTGCAGATCATCGCGCTGCTGCGCCGCCTGCAGCAGGAGCACCGCATCGCGATGCTGTTCATCACGCACGACATCTCGGTCATCGCGCAGCTCAGCGACCGCATCGCCGTGATGTACCAGGGCGAGATCGTCGAGCATGGCGCGACCGATGCGCTGCTGCGCCGGCCTCGGCACCCCTACACGCGCCGCCTCATCGCGGCCGTGCCGCGCATCGCGCCGGCCCGCCGCTCCGACGCGGCGGCCGCGGCAGCGCCGGCCGCCGAGGAGCAGACCTCGCCTGTGCGCCCCTTCGGCCATGTGCCGCCCACGCGCCGCTATGTGCAGCTGGCGCCCGACCACTTCGTGCTCGCCTGAGCCCTGTTCCCCCCCTTGCGACCTCTTCCACGTCTCCCATGCCCCACACCACCGCCCCCGCCACCGCCTCCTCGCCGCTGCTCGATGAGGACTCCCCCACGCTGCAGGCCCTGCTGGACGGCATCGCCGAAGGCGCGGCCGAGCGCGACCGCGAACGCATCCATCCCTACGCAGCCTTCGATGCCGTGCGCCGCGCAGGCCTGGGCGCGGTGCGCATCGCGCGCGAGGATGGCGGCGGCGGCGCCTCCTACCGCGACCTGTACCGGCTCGCGCTGCTGCTGGGCGAGGCCGACTCCAATGTCGCGCACGGCCTGCGCAACCACTTCGTGTTCGTGGAACGCTATGCGCGGCACCCGCGCGACGCGCGCGAACGCGCCTGGCAGCGCGCCGTGCTGGACGGCAAGATCGTGGGCCTGGCCAACGGCGAACTGGGCCAGAAGAAGGTCGGCGGCGCGGCCTACGCCTCCACGCTCACGCGTGAGGGAACCGGCTACCGGCTCGACGGCC
>DATKFT010000015.1:0-4356 GCA_035544335.1 Pseudorhodoferax sp. | reverse complement strand
CCATGCTGGCGTGAACATGTGGTGACGATGGTGCCACGGGCTGGTCATGGCGTGGATGCGTCGGGCGTCCAGCCCTGTTGCGGGATGCGAGGACGAAAAAAAGCCGTCCCTCGGGACGGCCTTGCGGTGCCAGCGGCGCTGCGCTTACTGGATCTTGTACTCTTCCATGGGCTTGTCGTTCGGGTGGGCCCAGGCTTCCTTGGTGGCTTGCGACAGCGGCAGGCCGACCTTAGTGTTGGTCGGCGGCGTGGGTTGCATGAACCACTTGTCGTACAGCTTGTCCAGCGAGCCGTCGGCGATCTGGCGCTTGATGCTGTCGTCCACGGCCTTCTTGAACGCGTCGTCGCCCTTGCGCAGCATGCAGGCAATCGGCTCGACCGACAGCACTTCGCCGACCATCTTGTAGTCGGCCGGGCTCTTGGACTTGGATGCGTTGGCGGCCAGGATGGAGCCGTCCATCACGAAGGCATCGGCGCGGCCCGATTCCAGCAGCAGGAAGCTGTCGGCGTGGTCCTTGCCCATGACGGTCTTGAAGTCGATGTTGCTGCCGCGCTCGTTCTTGCGCAGCGTCTGCACCGAGGTCGTGCCGGTCGTGACGGCCACGGTCTTGCCGTCCAGGTCCTTGACACCCTGGATGCCGGAGTTGGCCTTGGTCAGGATGCGCACTTCTTCCACGTACGTGGTCACGGCAAAGGACACGTCCTTGGCGCGCGCGGTGTTGTTGGTCGTGGAGCCGCACTCCAGGTCCACGGTGCCGTTCTGCACCAGCGGGATGCGGTTCTGCGAGGTCACGGGCGTGTACGTGATCTTCAGGTCCTTGCCGGCGGCCTTGGACAGGTCGGCGACGATGCGCTCGCCCATTTCGGTGTGGAAGCCCACGTACTTGCCGTTGCCCAGCGTGTACGACAGGCCGGACGAGTCGCGCACGCCCAGGCTGATGCTGCCGCTGGCCTTGATCTTCGCCAGCGTGTCGGTGCTCTGCGCGTAGGCGCTGCCGGCCGCCATGGCGGCGCAGACGACGGCGAGGATGTGCTTGTTCATTCAATGGCTCCTGAGTGGATTGGCTTGTGGGAAGACCCCGCACCCGCGGCCGCCACGGGAGAACCCGTCGGCCACGAATAGGGTGTTACAGCAGGTTGCATGCCACCGCGGTGCCGGCGGGGGTTTCCGGGGCAGCGTGGGGTGGGCCGGGCGCTGGAGCGGCGGATTTCCGTTCCCGCGGACTGCCGTGCGAACGAAAAACCGTCTCAGCCCAGCAGCGCCTGCGCGAACTCGCGCGCGTCGAAGGTTTCCAGGTCTTCCAGCTTCTCGCCGACGCCGATGAAGTAGACCGGGATGGGCCGCTCCTGTGCGATGGCGGCCAGCACACCACCCTTGGCCGTGCCGTCCAGCTTGGTCACGATCAGGCCCGTCAGGCCGATCGCATCGTCGAAGGCCTTGACCTGGGCCAGCGCGTTCTGGCCCGTGTTGCCATCGATGACCAGCAGCACCTCGTGCGGCGCGCCACTGCCGGCGCTGCCGTTGGCGGTGTCGGCCTTGACCAGCGTGCGGCGGATCTTCTTGAGCTCCTCCATGAGGTGCAGCTGCGTGGGCAGCCGGCCGGCCGTGTCGACCAGCACCACGTCCTTGCCGCGCGCGCGGCCGGCGTTCACGGCGTCGAAGGCCACGGCCGCCGGGTCGCCGCCCTGCTGGCTGATGATCTCCACGTAGTTGCGGTCGGCCCAGACCGCCAGCTGCTCGCGCGCTGCGGCCCGGAAGGTATCGGCCGCGGCCAGCAGCACCGAGGCCTGGTGCGCCGCCAGGTGGCGCGTGAGCTTGCCGATGGAGGTGGTCTTGCCGGCGCCATTGACGCCAGCCACCATGACCACGGTGGGCTTTTGCTCGCCGATGACCAGGGCCTTCTCCAGCGGCCGCAGCATGTCGGCGATGGCGGCGACCAGCAGCTCGCGCACGGCGGCCGGTTCGGTGGCGCGGGCTTCCTTGACACGGCGGCGCAGGTCGTTCAGCAGCACCGTCGTGGCCTTCACGCCGGTGTCGGCCATCAGCAGGGCTTCCTCGAGCTCCTCGTACAGCGCCTCGTCGATGCGCGTGCCCGTGAAGACCGTGGTGATGTTGCTGCCGGTCTTGCGCAGGCCCAGCTTGAGCCGGTCCATCCAGCCCGTGCGCGCGGCGGCTTCGGCCGCTTTGGCTGCTTCGGGGTCAGCGGGGGCGAGCGGCACGGCCGCAGGCGCCGGCGCGGTGGCCGGCGCAGGGTCCGGCGCCCGTTCCGGCGCAGGCTCCGTCGCGGGCTTGGCCGCGAACGGATTGCGCAGCCAGTTCCGGCTGGCCGGCGCCGCGGGTTCGGGCACGACCGCCGGTGCAGGCGCTGCAGCAGGCGTCGGTTCGACGGGCGGCTGCTCCGGCGTTGGCGGTTTTTTCTTGAAGAAACTGAACATTTGAGGCGTTCTTAGAATCGGATGATTCTATGAAACGCATTCTTTCTGCGTGCACCATGGCCATTGCGCTGGCCTGGACCACGAGCGGGCTCCAGGCCCAGACCGCGCCACCTCCGGCAGCCGGCGCCAGCGCCGCCGCTGCCGTCCAGCAATTCCAGCTGTCCAACGGCATGACCTTGATCGTCAAACCCGACCGGCGCGCGCCCACGGCCGTGCACATGGTCTGGGTGCGCGTGGGCAGCATGGACGAGGTGGACGGCACCAGCGGCGTCGCCCATGCCGTCGAGCACATGATGTTCAAGGGCACGGAGCAGCTCCAGCCGGGCGAGTTCTCGCGCCGCGTGGCCGCCATGGGCGGCTCGGAGAACGCCTTCACGAGCTTCGACTACACGGGCTACTACCAGCAGATCCCGTCCGCCCGGCTGGAGGACGTGATGCGGCTGGAGGCCGACCGCTTCGCCCACAACCGCTGGGCCGACGACGAGTTCACGCGCGAGCTGGCCGTCATCAAGGAAGAGCGGCGCATGCGCACCGACGACGCGCCGCGTGCGCGCCTGTACGAGGCGCTCTACGCCATGACCTTCCAGGCCGCACCCTACCGCCGGCCCATCATCGGCTGGATGGGCGACCTGGACAGCCTCACGGCCGATGACGTGCGCAACTTCTACCGCCAGTGGTACGTGCCCGCGAACGCCGCGGTCGTGGTCGCCGGCGACGTGGATGTGGCGCAGGTGCGTGCGCTGGCCGAGCGCCTGTACGGCGGCATCCCGGCCGGCGCCGTGCCCCAGCGCAAGCCGCGGGAGGAGCCGGTGCAGCAGGGCATGCGCCGGCTGGAGCTCAAGGCGCCGGCCGAGCAGTCCTATCTGGCCCTGGCCTTCAAGGTGCCCAAGCTCACGAAGCTCGAAGACAGCGACGATGCGCTGGCGTTGACCGTGCTGTCGGCCGTGCTGGACGGCTACCCGGGTGCGCGCCTGGAGCGCGCGCTGACCCAGGGCCCGGACCGTCTGGCCGACAGCGCCGGTGCGAGCAACGGCCTCACGGGCCGCGGCCCGCAGCTGTTCGTGCTGGACGGCGTGCCGGCCCCGGGCAAGACCACCGAGCAACTGGAGGCGGCGCTGCGCGAGCAGGTCGCGCGCGTGGCCCGCGAAGGCGTGAGCGCGGCCGAGCTTGCGCGCGTCAAGACGCAGTGGGTGGCCGGCCAGATCTACAAGCGCGATTCGGTGTTCAGCCAGGCGCGCGAACTCGGCAGCCAATGGGTCAGCGGCTTCGCGCCAGATTTCTCCGACCGACTCATCGAGCGCTTGCGTGCGGTGACCGCCGAGCAGGTGCAGTCGGTGGCGGCGCGCTACTTCGGCGACGACCAGCTCAACGTGGCCGTGCTGCGGCCGCAGCCCATCGATCCGGCCACGCGCAAGAAAGCGCCCGCCGGCGCGCCCCAAGCTCCCCAAGGTCCAGTGAACGAGCCGAGCCGATGAACAAGCTGACTTCTTCCGCGCGGTTGTTGCTGGCCGCCTCCCTGCTCGCCGCTGCCGGCTGGGCCGGTGCCGCCATCCCGCTGCAGCGCTGGACCCAGGCGAGCGGCGCCGAGGTCTACCTGGTCGAGAGCCAGGGCATTCCCATGGTCGACGTGCAGATCGACTTCGACGCCGGCTCGCGCCGCGACCCGGCCGCGCAGGCAGGCCTGGCCAGTGCCACGGCGGGGCAGGCGGACAAGGGCATTGCGGCAGTCTGTCCGCCGCCGGGCCGCACCAAGGCGGGCGGCGCGGGGGCTGGTTCCTGCGAGCCTGCCCTGGACGAGAACGCGCTCGGCGAGGCCTGGGCCGATCTGGGCGCGTCGTTTGGCGCGGGTGCGGGCCGCGACCGCATGAGCTTTTCGCTGCGCTCGCTGACCTATCCCGACCTGCTGCCCAAGGCCGCGGCG
>DATKFT010000014.1:0-3266 GCA_035544335.1 Pseudorhodoferax sp. | reverse complement strand
GCTCGTGCGCACCACGCCGTAGCCGGCGCTGCGGTAGGCCGCCTCCAGCGCCTGCGCGAACTCGTTCCAGGACATCGCGGCCGCGCGCTCGAGCTGGGCCTGCACCTGGCCTGCGCTGGGTGCGCCCCATTGGCGCTTGAGCGCGATGGCCCCGATGATGGCGAACGGCACGCCGCCCAGTGCGCCGGCCAGCGCGTACTCGCGCGGCAGCAGCGCCATGCTGACCACGAAGAAGCCGACGGCGATCGCGAAGCTGATCCACCAGTGCGAGCGCAGCAGGATCGCGAACAGCGAGTTTTGGGCCATCTTCAGTTTCATGCGGAGCGCCTCGGGCGTGGTCGGGAGGTGGTGGGGAAGGGTGGGTTTGTAGCACGCGGCGTCTGTCTGGTCGGCACAACACACTTGTGCCACATTTAGGCCGCCGGCATCGGGCCCAATTCCTCCATCGAACTTCCTGGAAGCACCGCGCGCATGCCACACCCCGTCCGGTCCCATGCCCCGTTTCCTGAACTGGCGGGTGTCAGGCCGCCGGCCGCGCCGCGGCGCCTGCTGCGTGCCGCCGTGGCGGTCTGGCTGGCCGTGGCGCTGGCGCTGCTGGCGCTCGCGGCCCTGGACCGTTTCCAGGCCGATCGCTTCGAGCAGCAGATGCGCCCGCTGCGCCAGCTCGCGGTGGTCCGCGCCGAGCTGGCGCCCTGGCTGGTGCCGGGTGCGGCCGATGAGGATGTGCCGCGCGACGCTGCCGAGCGCACGGCCTGGCTGCACGTGCTGGAGCGGCTGGGCGTGCTGGGCCAGCGCCTGGCCGGCGATCCGCTGAACCTGCCGAACACCCTGGCCGCGCAGGTCCAGGCGCTGCATGCGCGCTGGGCCGGTGCGGACCTGGCGCGCTCGCCCTGGCGCGGCGCAGAAGCGGGATCGACCCGCGCGGCTCTGAGCACCCTGTTGGGCGAGGCCGAACGCGTGGCGCTGCAGAGCGAAGCCCGGCTCGCCCAGCTGCGCTCGCAGCAGCAGCTGCGCTACGCGCTGGCCTGGTCGGCGCTGGCCGCGCTGCTGCTGGTCGGCCTGGGCGCGGTCTGGCACTGGGAACGGCGCTGGCGCCGGCTCGAAGCCGCGCTGCGGGCCGATGCCGACCAGCACCGGCACATGCTGGACCTGCTGCCGCAGATGGCCTGGATCTGCGACGCCGCTGCACGCGCCGAGTACCTCAACCAGCGCTGGGCGCAGTTCAGCGGCAAGCCGGTCGAGGCGCTGCTGGGCGAGGGCTGGCTCGGCCTGGTCCATCCCGACGACCACGAAACCCTGTGGCGCGAATGGCGCGAGATGCAGGCCAGCGGCACGGACCGGCTGTCCGATTGCCGGCTGCGGCGTGCCGATGGCAGCTACCGCTGGTGCAACGTGCGCCTGGGCGCCATGGGCGGCGCCGCGGACCGCCCGCCGCGCTGGTTCGGCACCTGCACCGACGTGGACGAGGTCCGCCAGACCGGCGCCGCGCTGGTGCGCAGCGCGGAGTTCCACCGCTCGCTGCTGGCCGCGCTCAACGAAGGCGTGCTCGCCTACGACCTGCAGGGCCGGGCCACGGCCGTGAATCCGGCCGCCGAGCGCCTGCTGGAACGGCACGCCCAGGCCATGCTGGGCACGCCCTTCCAGGACTGGGGCCTCGTGCTGCACGACGCCCAGGGCCAGCCGCTGGCCTGGGAGCAGACGCCCGCCGGCCGCGTGCTGGCCACGGGCCAGGCCTGCCGCGAGGTGATGGTGGCGCTGACGCGCCAGGACGGCCAGCGCGTGCAGCTGTGCGTGAACGCCGAACCCGTGCACGGCGGCCCCGACGGCGCACTCCACGCTGTCGTCTGCTCGGTCAGCGATGTCACGGCGCAGCAGCAGGCGCAGCGCCAGGCGCTGGACCAGCTCGAGCGCGAAGTGCAGGCCCGCACGCACGCGCTGACCGGCATGCTGCGGGCGCGCACCGAAGCGGAGCAGCGCATGCAGGCCTTGAACGCCCAGCTGCGCGAGGCCGAGCATTTCGCGCACATGGTGGCCGACAGCGTGCCCGGCCGCCTGGTCTACTGGGACAGCAGCCTGCGCTGCCGTTTCGTCAACCGCACGCAGATGGCCTGGTTCGGCGAGACCGCGCAGCAGGTGATCGGCCACACGCTGGTCGAGGTGCGCGGCGCGGCCTTCGCCGAGCACGTGGCCGCGCGCGTCGCGGCGGCGCTGGCGGGCGAGGCGCAGGAGTTCGAGCAGACCGAGTACAGCGTGCGCGGCGAGCGCGCGGACACGCGCGTGCAGTACATCCCCGACCGGCGCGACGGCGAGGTCAAGGGCTTCGTGGTGCTGGCCACCAACATCACGCGCGACAAGCAGGCCGAACAGCTGCTGCGCGAGCGCCACGAGCAGCTCGAGCAGGCACGCGACCGGGCCGATGCCGCCAACCGGAGCAAGACCATCTTCCTGGCCAACATGAGCCACGAGATCCGCACGCCGCTCAATGCCATCCTGGGCTTCACGCATCTGCTGCGGCGCGAGATCGACGACGAAGGCCAGCAACAGCAGCTGGGCCGCATCGTCGGCGCGGCCAGCCATCTGCTGCAGCTGCTCAACGACATCCTGGACCTGTCCAAGATCGAGTCGGGCCAGCTGCGCCTGGACCATGCCGATTTCTCGCTCGATGCGCTGCTCGCGCGCACCAGCGCCACGGTGGTCGATGCCGCGCGCGAGAAGAGCATCGAGCTGGTGCTGCAGGTCGAACCCGTGCCCGACCTGCTGCGCGGCGATGCCGCGCGGCTGCAGCAGGCGCTGCTGAACCTGCTGCTCAATGCCGTCAAGTTCACCGAGCGCGGCTCGGTGACGCTGGGCGTGCAGATGCTGGCACAGGAGGCCGACGCGCTGCTGCTGCGTTTCGTGGTGCAGGACACCGGCATCGGCATCGCGCCCGCAGACCTGGGCCGGCTGTTCACGCCGTTCGCGCAGGCCGACGGCTCCAGCACCCGGCGCCATGGCGGCACGGGCCTGGGCCTGGCGCTCACGCGCAGCATCGCCGCGCAGATGGGCGGGGAGGCCGGCGCCGAGAGCCAGCCGGGCCGGGGCAGCCGCTTCTGGTTCACGGCGCGGCTGGCCATCGCGTCCGCGCTGCCGGCAGCGCCGCCCGCGCCGCTGCAAGGCCTGCGCGCCCTGGTCGTGGACGACCTGCCCGCGGCGCGCGAGGCGCTGGCCGGCCTCGTGCGCGGCCTGGGCCTGGCCGCCGACACGGCACAGGACGGTGCGCAGGCCCT
>DATKFT010000013.1:0-4099 GCA_035544335.1 Pseudorhodoferax sp. | reverse complement strand
GTAGGCGTCCAGCGCCACGACGATGCCGGCCATGCTGAGCATGGAGGTGGCCGCGATGGCGATGCCGTACAGGCCGCCCAGCGCATAGGACACCCAGATCGCGATGCAGACGAAGATCACGGGCCAGGCCGTGGACCGCATGGACACGCCCAGGCCCGCGATGATGTTCGTGCCATGGCCCGTGGTCGACGCCTGGGCGATGTGCTGCACGGGCTTGTACTGCGTGCCCGTGTAGTACTCGGTGATCCAGACCAGCGCGGCCGTCAGCACCAGGCCGACGACGCAGGCACCGAACAGCTTCATCTGGCTGCCCGCGGCGGCGATGGCGTTGTCCGGAATGAGCCAGGCCGTCACGAACCAGAACGCGATCAGCGACAGCACGCCGGCCACGGCCAGGCCCTTGTACAGCGCCGGCATCACGTTCTTCATGCCCGGCGAGGCCTTGACGAAGAAGCAGCCGATGATGGAGGCGACGATGGACACCGCGCCCAACGCGAGCGGATAGACCACCATGCTGGCCCCGCCGCCGGTCACGACGAGCGCGCCCAACACCATGGTGGCGATCAGCGTCACGGCATAGGTCTCGAACAGGTCGGCCGCCATGCCGGCGCAGTCGCCCACGTTGTCGCCCACGTTGTCGGCGATCACGGCCGGGTTGCGCGGGTCGTCCTCGGGAATGCCGGCCTCGACCTTGCCGACCAGGTCGGCGCCCACGTCGGCCCCCTTGGTGAAGATGCCGCCGCCCAGCCGCGCGAAGATGGAGATCAGCGAGGAGCCGAAGGCAAAGCCGATCAGCGGGTTGAGCAGTTCGCTGGGCTTGGTGCCGGGCGCGCCGTTGGCGACCAGGTACCAGTAAAAGCCCGTCACGCCCAGCAGCCCCAGGCCCACGACCAGCATGCCCGTGATGGCGCCGCCGCGGAAGGCCACGTCCAGCGCCGGCCCGATGCCTTGCGTGGCGGCCTGCGCGGTGCGCACGTTGGCGCGCACCGAGACGTTCATGCCGATGAAGCCGCAGGCGCCCGACAGCACGGCGCCGACCACGAAGCCCACCGCGGTCTTGGCGTCCAGGAACAAGCCGATCAGCACGGCCAGCACGACGCCAACGATGGCGATGGTCTTGTACTGCCTTGCCAGGTAGGCTGCGGCGCCTGTCTGGATCGCCGCGGCGATCTCCTGCATGCGGGCATTGCCCGCGTCCTTGGCCAGGATCCAGCTGCGTGCCCAGAATCCGTAGGCCACGGCGATGAAGCCGCAGACAAGCGCCAAAATCAGCGCCGAGTTGCCAGTCATAAAACGTCTCTCCTCACGCGTGTTTCTCGTTGCTCGAAAGGGCACAACGCACGCGGTGCCCCGCTGCGTTGCTTCCTCGTCGTGCTCAGAATTCGTGCGAATGACGATTGGCCAACCGGGCCAATATAAAAGCAAACCATGTCGGCGCGCTGGTACATGCACGGCAGCCCCGTCGCGCGGCCGCCATACCAGGGTTAGTCCCAGGAGCGGCAGGGCGCCTGCCGTGCAGGGCGCCGTTCAAGGGGGAGCGATGCTGGCCTGCGCGGCTGGTGCGGGTCCTGGAGGCCTGGTGGCCCACGTAAAATGAGGGTTTGTCCCAGGCGTTTTATTTTTCAACTGCTCCGAAAGCACCATGTCCCTCGACAAAGTCTCCCCCGGCAAGAACATTCCCGATGCATTCAACGTGGTCATCGAGATCCCCATGAATGCCGATCCGATCAAGTACGAGGTCGACAAGGATTCCGGCGCGATCTTCGTGGACCGCTTCATGACGACGGCCATGCACTACCCCAGCAACTACGGCTACGTGCCGCAGACGCTGAGTGGTGACGGCGACCCGGTGGACGTGCTGGTCATCACGCCGTATCCGCTGTTCCCCGGCGTGGTCGTGCCCTGCCGTCCGCTGGGCATCCTGATGATGGAAGACGAAGCCGGCGTGGACGGCAAGGTGCTGGCCGTGCCGACCGACAAGGTGCTGCCCATCTACAGCCACTGGAAGACGGTCCAGGACGTCAACCAGATGCGCCTGAAGGCCATCACGCACTTCTTCGAGCACTACAAGGACCTGGAAGCCGGCAAGTGGGTCAAGGTGCTGGGCTGGGAAGGCATCGACGCGGCCAAGAAGGAAGTGCTCGACGGCGTCGAGGCCTACAAGAAGAAGTCCGGGAACTGAGCACCCATGGCCTCTGAAGGCATCAGCACGGGCATCGTGCATTCCGACCGCCGCTCCGGCGTCGAGCATGGCGGCGTGCACAAGCCCATCCACACCTCGGTGCAGTACGGCTTCGACAAGGTCGAGGACCTGATCGGGGTGTTCCAGGGCACCACCAAGGGCGGCTTCAGCTACGCGCGGCAGGGCACACCCACCACGGCCGCCCTGGAGGCGCAGATCACGCGGCTGGAGCGCGGCGTCGGCACGGTCTGCTTCGCCACGGGCATGGGGGCCATCGGTGCGATGTTCTTCACCTTGCTGCGCGCGGGCGACCACATCGTGGCGAGCCAGTTCGTGTTCGGCAACACCAACAGCCTGTTCGGCACGCTGCGTGGCTTCGGCATCGAGATCACGACGGTGGACGCCACCAACGCCGATGCGGTGGCCGCGGCCCTGCGGCCCAACACGCGCATGGTGTTCGTCGAGACGATCGCCAACCCCGCGACCCAGGTGGCCGACATGCCAGCCATCGGCCGGCTGTGTGCCGAGCGCGGCCTGCTGTTCGTCGTGGACAACACCATCACCTCGCCGGCGCTGTTCCGTCCCGCCGACGTGGGGGCGGGCCTGGTCGTGCAGTCGCTGACCAAGACCATCTCCGGCCATGGCCATGCGCTGGGCGGCGCGGTCACGGACACCGGCCTGTTCGACTGGCAGGGCTACCCCAACATCTTCGCGGCCTACCGCAAGGGCGATCCCAAGCAGTGGGGCCTGTCGCAGGTGCGCAAGAAGGGCCTGCGCGACATGGGGGCCACGCTGTCGTCCGAGCATGCCCACCAGATCAGCGTGGGTGCCGAAACCCTGGCGCTGCGCGTCGCGCACACGAGCGCCACGGCGCTGGCGCTGGCGCGCTATCTGGAGTCGCATTCCTCCGTGGTGTCGGTGCGCTATCCGATGCTGGCGTCGCACCCGCAGCACGCGCTCGCGCGCCAGCTGTTCAGCGCAGGCTCCTGGCTGCTGTCGTTCGAGCTGGCCGACACCGCCGCCTGCCTGGCGTTCATCAACCGGCTGCAACTGGCGGTCAAGGCCACGGGGCTGGGCGACACGCGCACGCTGGTGATCCCGGTGGCGCCGACGATCTTCTGGGAGGCCGGCGCCGAGGTGCGCGCGTCCATGGGCATCGCCGATGGCCTGATCCGGCTGTCGGTCGGGCTGGAGGACAGCGCCGACCTGCTGGCCGATTTCGAGCAGGCGCTGCGCTAGCCCGCCGCCTGGCGAAATGGCGTGCGCTGCGCCAGTTCGTCCAGGTAGGCTTCCACCCCCTGGCCCTCGCGCGCGAGGAAGCGTTCCACGGCGTCCGCGAAGGCCGGGTGCGCCAGCCAGTGCGCGCTGCTCGTGCGCACCGGCATCAGCGCCCTGGCCATCTTGTGCTCGCCCTGGGCGCCGCCCTCGAAGCGGCGGTAGCCATGGGCAATGCACCACTGCAGCGGCTGGTAGTAGCAGGCTTCGAAGTGCAGGCTGTCCACGCGGGCCAGCGCGCCCCAGTAGCGGCCGTAGGCCACGCCTTGCGCAGGCTCCAGCGCCAAGAGGCTGCAGGCGATCGGCTGGCCCGCGTGCTCGGCGACGAACAGCAGCCAGTGTTCTGGCATGTCGCGCGCCAGTTGCGCGAAGAAGCTGCGCGTGAGGTAGGGCGCGTTGCCATGCTCCAGATAGGTGCGCTCGTAGCAGCGGTAGAAGAAGTCCCAGTCCGTCTCCAGAATGTCGCGGCCCTTGGCCCAGCGAAAGCCCACGCCGGCCTGCGCAACCTTGCGCCGCTCCTGGCGAATCTTCTTGCGCTTGTCCTGCGCGAGGCTCGCGAGAAAGGCCTCGAAGTCGGCGAACGGCTGCCCATCGGCAGGCCGGGCATTGCGCCAATGGAACTGCACCTGGTGGCGCAGCAGC
>DATKFT010000012.1:0-14929 GCA_035544335.1 Pseudorhodoferax sp. | reverse complement strand
GGGCAGGGCCGGGCCCGAGCCCTTGTAGGGCACATGGACCATGCGGATGCCGGCCGCGCGCACGAACATCTCCGAGGTCAGGTGGCCCGGGCCGCCGGGACCCGCGCTGGCGTAGCTCACGCTGTCGGGCGGCGCCTGGCGCACGGCGGCCAGGAACTCGTCCAGCGTCTTGTACGGATGCACCGTGGGGTTGGCGACCAGGATGTAGGCCATGCGGCCGGTCAGCGTGACCGGCGTGAAGTCCCTGGCCGGGTCGTAGCTGAGCTTCTTGTACAGCGTGGGATTGGTCGCGAGCGTGGACACGTCGCCGATCAGCACGCGCTGGCCGTCCGGCCTGGCGCGCGCGACGTCGGAGGCGGCAATCGCCGTGCCCGCGCCGGGCTTGTTCTCCACGATGACGGGCTGGCCGAGCTTTTCGCCCATCTTGCCGGCGATGGTGCGCGCGAAGAAGTCCACGCCGCCGCCCGCGCCATAGGGCACGACGATGGTGACCGGACCGTTGGGGAAGGCGGTCTGGGCCTGCAGCGCCGTCGAGGCGCAGAGCAGCGCGACGAGCGCGGGGGCGAGAAGGCGGCGGCGAAGTGGCATGTCAGTCTCCTGTCACGGGTGGCGGGCGAGGCCGAAACGGCAAGCCCGCGGCTTGCGGTATTTGTATAAAAATCTCAATATATGCGATTGTAGACGAGTCGCTTATTTTGTAAATAATTAGTTATCTTTGCTTGCCGCTAGGATGCGGCGATGAGCAGCCAAGACAAGATGTTGGGAATCCTGAGCCTCTTCAGCGACGACAGGGTCGAGATCGGGCACGACGACGTGGTCGCCACGATGGGGTGTTCGCGGGCCACGGCCTACCGCTACCTCAAGGCGCTGGCCGACACGGGCGTGCTGGCCTCGGCCGGCGGTGCGGCCTATGTGTTGGGGCCGCGCATCGTCGAGCTGGACCGGCTGATCCGGCGCAACGACCCGCTGCTGACCACGGCGCGGCCCGTCATGGAGGCGCTGCACGCCGAGCTGCAGGCCAGCGTGATGCTGTGCAGCTACTACGGCAACCAGGTCCTGTGCACCGACTCGATCTGGACCGAGGCGAGCGGGCGGACCGACTACGAGCGCGGGCGTCCGATGTCGATGTTCGCGGGCGCCATGGCCAAGGTGATCCTGGCCCATGTGTCGCCCTACCAGCTGCGCAGCCTCATGCTGCACCACGCCGCCGAGATCCAGGCTGCGGGCCTGGGGGAGAGCTGGAAGGAGTTCAACGCCAACATGCAGCGCATCCGCCGCGAGCGCACCTGGGTCACGCATGCCGAGGTGGTGCCCGGGCTGACCGGCGTGGCCGCGCCCGTGCTGGACCCCGAGAAAAAGGTGCTGGGCAGCATCACGCTGGTCGTCAGCGAAGGGCAGCTCAGCGCGGTGAGCGAGGCCCGCCTGCGCAGCCGGGTCGCCGAGGCGGCCGAGCACATCGCCGATGGCCTGTCGGCGCTGCGCGCGCGCACGCGGCGGGCGCCGGCTGCACCGGCCGCGGCGGCGGCCGGCGGCGCCTAGACCCCCGCGCTTTCGCAAGACAGCGGGCGCCGCAGAGCGCGAGGCCGGGCCGGGTGCGTGCGCAGCCCCGGCGCTGGCTTGGCGGCCACGCCGGACCGCAGCAGCCCCATTTTTTCTGCGGCCGCATGGAATAAAACGCCGCGCGCCACCGTCTGCCACGGTGACAGGTGATCGCTGCCCGGATGCGGGCCCACCTGCCGCGACGCCACTCCACCACCGAAAGCGCACACCATGAACACCACCCGCCTGCTGGCCGCCTGCACCCTGGGCCTGGCCTCGATGGCCGCACTGGCCGATGCCGAACCCGCCAAAGCCGTCGCCGGCGCACTGGTCGCCACCAACGGCATGACGCTGTACACCTTCGACAAGGACAGCGCCGACAAGAGCGCCTGCAACGGCCCCTGCGCCGCGCTGTGGCCGCCGCTCATGGCGGCCAGCACCGACCGGCCCCAGGGCGCCTATGGCATCCTCACGCGCGACGATGGCGGCCGCCAATGGTCGTACAAGGGCCGGCCGCTGTACTTCTACAAGTCCGACGTCCAGCCGGGCGACCGCACGGGCGACAACTTCAAGGAGGTCTGGCACATCGTCAAGGAATGAGGGTCTAGGACCACCGCGAGGACGCACCGTACGTGCCTGCCGACGACGAGCAACTGCTGACCTGGGCGCCGCGCCTGCGGCGCTACGCGCGCGCGCTCGCCGGCAACCGCGACGACGCCGACGACCTCGTGCAGGACACGCTGGAGCGCGCCTGGTCGCGCGCCGGCCTGTGGCACGGCGTGGCCGACATGCGCGCCTGGCTGTTCGGCATCATGCACAACCTGCACGTGGACGGCCGGCGCGGCCGCCTGCCGACCACCGAGCTGGACGAGGCGGCGCCCGAGATCCCCGTCGCGCCCACGCAGGACGAGCGGCTCGCGGTCATGGACCTGCAGGCCGCGCTGGACCTGCTGCCCGCCGAGCAGAAGGAGGTCGTGCTGCTCGTGGCGCTGGAAGACATGGCCTATGCCGACGTGGCGGCCACCCTGAACATCCCGATCGGCACCGTGATGTCGCGCCTGTCGCGCGGCCGCGAACGCCTGCGCGCGGCGATGGACGGCCGCGCCGCAGCGCCGCGGCTCAAGATCGTGAAGTGAGCCTGCCATGAACGCCTTGCCTCCCTCGCCACCTTCGCCACCCGCGCCCGTGACCGAAGCCGAACTGCAGGCCCATGTGGACGGGCAGCTGCCCGCGGCCCGCCAGGCCGAGATCGAGGCCTACCTCGCGCAGCGGCCCGAGGAGGCCCAGCGCGTGGCGGCTTACCGCGCCCAGCGGCAGGCGCTGCGGCGCCTGTTCGATCCCGTGCTCGACGAGCCGCTGCCCGCGCGCGTGCTGCGCGCGGCCCGTCCGCTGCCGGCGCGCCGGCCTGTCTGGGCGCAGCGCATCGCGGCCGGCGTGGCCATCGCGCTGCTGGGCGGCGCGGCCGGCTGGGGCCTGCGCGGGGCCGCCGGCGGCCCCGGGCCGCTGGCCTGGCAGGGTGCCGGCGTGCGCGACGTGGGCCCGGTGCTGGCGCATGCGGCGCCGAACGACTTCGCGCGGCGTGCCGCCGTGGCCCACACCGTCTACAGCCCCGAGCAGCGCCGCCCGGTCGAGGTCGATGCCGCGCACGAGGCGCAGCTCGTGGCCTGGCTGTCGCGGCGCCTGGGCCAGCCGCTCAGGCCGCCGCAGCTGCAGGCCCTGGGCTATGCGCTCGAGGGCGGCCGCCTGCTGCCGGGCGGCCAGGGCCCCGTGGCGCAGTTCATGTACCGCCGCGACGGTGCGGACGCGCAGGCACAGGGGCCGGGTGCCGCCAGCCGGCTCACGCTGTATGTGTCCAACGACGTGCGCGACCTGGGTTCCGCGGCCGCAGGTGGCGGCGCGGCGGCGGGCACGGTGTTCCGTTTCGCCAGCGAAGGCGCGGTCAACGTCTTCTACTGGGTCGACGGCCCGTTCGGCTATGCCTTGTCGGCCGAGGCCGACCGCGCCGAGCTGGCGCGCATCTCGGCCGAGGTCTACCGGCAGCTGGCGCCGCCGGCGGGGCGCTGAGCGCGGTGCGGCGGCTCAGCCGTGGCCGGCGCGCAGCCGCCGCTCCAGCCAGGCGCTGTAGCGCGAGAGGCCGAAGCACATGCACCAGTACACGAGCGCGATGAACAGGTAGCCTTCCAGGTAGAAGGGCCGCCAGACCGGGTCGCCGCCCAGCGCCAGGCCCAGCGCGCCGGTCAGCTCGAACAGGCCGACCACGGTCACGAGCGAGGTGTCCTTGAGCGTGCCCACGGCGTTGTTGGTCAGCGCGGGCACCACCATGCGCAGCGCCTGCGGCAGCACGATGTGGCGCTGCACCTGCCAGCGCGAGAAACCCATGGCCATGGCCGCGTCGATCTGGCCGCGCGGCACGGCCTGCAGGCCGCCGCGGATGATCTCGGCCAGGTAGGCCGCCACGAACAGCGCGAGCCCGGCCAGCACGCGCAGCAGCACGTCGGGCCGCCAGCCGGCCGGCCACAGCAGCGGCAGCAGGTAGGAGGCCATGAACAGCACCGAGATCAGCGGCACGCCGCGCACGAGCTCGATGGTGCCGGCCGACAGCGCACGCGCGGGCAGCCACGACGAGCGCCTGGCCAGTGCCAGCACCAGCGCGAGCGGGAAGGCCAGGGCCAGCCCGACCACCGCCAGGCCGATGGTCAGCGGCAGCCCGCCCCAGCGGTTGCTCGGCACCGCGGCCAGGCCCAGCGCGCCGCCGCCCATGAGCAGCAGGCACAGCGCCAGCACGGCCAGCCACAGCGGCGCGAGCCACCAGCGCCAGCTGCGCGGCCAGGCCGACAGCAGCGTGGCGCTGGAGAGCAGCACCATGGCCAGCGCCGCGCGCCACTGTTCCTCGAACGGGTAGCGGCCGAACAGCAGCGGCCGCCACTTCTCGGCCACGACGCCCCAGCAGGCGCCATGCTGCACGGCGCGGC
The DNA here is from genome assembly GCA_035544335.1 of Pseudorhodoferax sp. Classification (GTDB taxonomy): domain Bacteria; phylum Pseudomonadota; class Gammaproteobacteria; order Burkholderiales; family Burkholderiaceae_C; genus Pseudorhodoferax. Next base: position 10,418 of record DATKFT010000012.1, on the reverse strand, counting down.
AGGCCTGTGCATCCGGCCGGAACACGGCCTGCAGCAGCGCCCAGTCGATGGCGTGCCAGCCGGCCCAGGCCAGCAGGGCCAGCAGGGCCGCCGTGACCAGCGTGCGCAGCGGCGAGCCGAACAGCTCGGCCTGCCAGGACGAGGTGGCGGCGACTGGCCTCACCGCCAGCCCCGCAGCGCCACGCGGGCGTTGTAGGCGTTCATCGCGGCCGAGATCGTGAGCGAGAGCAGCAGGTACACGGCCATCACGATGGCGATGCATTCGAAGGCCCGGCCCGTGGAGTTCAGCGCCGTGTTGGCCACCGACACCAGCTCGGGGTAGCCCACGGCCACGGCCAGCGAGGAGTTCTTGGTCAGGCTCAGCAGCTGGTTGGTCAGCGCGGGCACGATCACACGCAGCGCCTGGGGCAGCACCACGAGCCGCAGCTGCTGCACGGGCTGCATGCCCAGCGCCTGGGCCGCGAGCTTCTGGCCCGCGGCGACCGAGCCGATGCCCGCGCGCACGATCTCGGCCACGAAGGCCGCGGTGTACAGCCCCAGGCCCAGCACGATGGTCAGGTACTCCGGGCTCAGCGCGGCGCCGCCGATCACGTTGAAGGCGGTCACTTCGGGCCAGTCCAGCCGGCTGGGCCAGAACGCGCCGTCCTCGCGCACGGGCCAGGGCAGCGACAGCCCGCCCTTGCTAAGCCAGCAGCCCGGCAGCAGCTGCACGGGTTCGGTCGAGTCGGGCAGGAGGTGCGTGAGCGCGAAGTACAGCATCAACAGCTGCACGAGCAGCGGGATGTTGCGCAGCGTCTCCACGTAGGCCGTGCTGAGCATGCGCACGAGCCGGTGCGAGGCCAGGCGGCCAATGCCCAGGAGCGTGCCCAGCCCCACGGCCAGCAGCGCCGCGGGCACGGCCGCGCGCACGGTGTTGACGAGGCCGGCTGCGAACGCGCGCGCATAGCTGTCGCCCGAGTCGAAGGCCAGCCAGCCCTCGGAGATGCCGAAGCCCGCGGGCTGCAGCAGAAAACCGAACTGCGTCGCGAGCCAGGCCCACAGGCTGGCTACGCCAGGCACTTCGCGCAGCAGCCACAGGGCGCCGGCTGCACAGGCGAACGCCAGCAGCGCCCAGACGGCAGCCGGCACGTTGACCCGCACTGCCTTCATCAACCGGTCGTCGTGCGACGCGACGGCGGTGGCCGCCAGCAACGGTCCAGCCGCAACAGTGCGAGAGGCCGCGGAGCAGGCCATGCCAGCAGACGCCGCGGAACTGGCTCTGCCAGGCCGCTGGCGGCGCCCCTCAAGGGGGATGGAATGGCTACACGAAGTGCGCCATTCAAACGGGGTGGGCTCATTTCACCGGCATGGCGTACAGCAGGCCGCCCTTGCTCCACAGGTTGTTGGCACCACGCGGCAGCTGCAGCGCGGACTTGGGTCCCACGTTGCGCTCGAACATCTCGCCATGGTTGCCCACGGCCTTGATGGCGTTGTAGGACCAGTCCTTGTCCAGCCCCAGCAGCTTGCCCAGGTCGTCGCCCGTGCCGAGCAGGCGCTGCTGCGCGGGGTCCTTGCTGCTGGCGCGCAGCTGGTCGATGTTGGCCTGCGTGATGCCGACCTCCTCGGCCTCGATCAGCGCGTTGGGCACCCACTTGACGATGGCGAACCACTCGTCGTCGCCACGCTTGACGGCCGGGGCCAGCGGCTCCTTGGAGATCAGCTCGGGCAGGATGATGTAGTCGTCGGGCTTGGGCGCTTCCTTGTTGCGCAGGCCCGCGAGCGCCGAGGTGTCGGTCGTGAAGGCCTGGCAGCGGCCCGAGAAGAAGGCCTTGAACGAGGCCTCGAAGCTCTCGAACACCACGGTCTTGACCGGCACGCCCTGGGCCTTGGACCACTCGGCCACGTTCTTCTCGTTGGTGGTGCCGGCCTGCGTGCAGACCGTCGCGCCCTTGAGCTGCTTGGCGCTCGTGACCTTGAGCTTCTTGGGCACCAGGAAGCCCTGGCCATCGTAGTAGTTGATGGTCGTGAAGTGCAGGCCCAGCGAGGCGTCGCGCGTGAGGTTCCAGGTGGTGTTGCGCGTGAGGATGTCCACCTCGCCGGCCTGCAGCGCGGCGAAGCGCTGCTGCGAATTGAGCGGCACGAACTCGGCCTTCTTGGGGTCGCCCAGCACGGCGGCCGCGATCGCGCGGCAGGTGTCCACGTCCAGGCCGGACCAGTTGCCCTGGGTGTCGGGTGCGGAGAAGCCGGCCACGCCATTGGTCACGCCGCACTTGACCGTGCCGCGCGCCTTGACGGCGTCCAGGGTCTTGCCGGCATGGGCGGGCGCGCCCGACAGGGCGGTGGCGAGCAATGCCGCGGCTGCGGCAAGGAAGCTTGGTGTGCGCATGGTGGTCCTCGTGAACATGGAAACCGCGCCCGCCGCAGGGGGCGCGTGGCCTCGTGCGGATGACCGACAAGGCGACTTGCCGGCCAGTTTACGTGGCGGTCGGTGGCGGCCAGGGATTTGACAAAACGTCTAGAAATAGACAAACTGTCTGAATGAAGACAAGCAACAAGCCAGCCGTCCCCGCCCGGCTGCCGGAGTGGGCAGGCCGGACCGCCGAAGGCCCGGGCGCCGATGGGGCGACGTTCCGCGCAATGTGCTGCGCGCTCGCCGCGCAGCACCGGGCTGCGTCCCGGACGGTGTGCCGCCATGCCCGCTGAGGCGAGCCTGCTGCTGCTGGACGGCCAGCAGATGCGCGCGCTGCTCACGCCGCAGGCCACGCTGGCCGCCGTGCGCGAGGCCTTCGTGCTGCAAAGCCAGGCGCAGGGGCGGCTGTTTCCGGTGGTGCGCGAGCGCCTGCACACGGGCGGCGTGTTCGGCATCAAGTCCGGCGATGTCGCGAATCTGGCGCTGCTGGGCTTCAAGGCGGCGGGCTTCTGGCCGGCCAACCGCGCCCAGGGCGGCGAGGCGCACCAGGCCACGGTGCTGCTGTTCGACCCCGCCAGCGGCCGGCCGCTCTGCGTGCTGGACGGCAATGCGATCACGACCATGCGCACGGGGGCGGCCGGTGCCTGGGGCCTGCGGCTGCTGGCGCGCGCGGACAGCCGCCGGCTCTGCGTGTTCGGCACCGGCGTGCAGGCCCGCATCCAGCTCGAGTTCGCGCTGGCCGAGCTGCCGCAGCTCGAAGAGGTCTGCTACCTGACGGCGGACGGCAGGCCCGATGCCGCCTTCGAGGCGCAGTCCGCGCCGCGCTGCCGCACCGTGCACGCCAGCGACGCCGACGCGGCCGTGGCCGCCAGCGACGTGCTCGTCACCGCCACGCCGGGCGCGGCGCCGCTGTTCGCGGCCAGCGCGGTGCGGCCGGGCACGCACATCAACGCGGTCGGCACCGACACCCGCGGCAAGCGCGAGTTGCCGGACGGGCTGCTCGCGCGTGCGCGCGTCGTGGCCGACGACCTTGCGCAGGCGCGCGCGATCGGCGAGCTGCAGTGGGCCGACGGCGTGGCCTGCACCGAGATCGGCCAGTGGCTGGGCGCTGCGCCCGCGCCGGCGCGCGATCCACAGGAGATCACCGTGTTCGACATGACCGGCCTGGCGCTGCAGGACCTGCTGGTCGCGCGCGACGTGCACACGCGCGCCGCGGCCCAGGGCCTGGGCACGCGCGTCGCCTGGCCCTGGTGAGCCGAGACAAGCAAGAAGGAGAAAACCCATGGATCCCACCGAGACCGAGCGCGAATACAACCCGCGCGTGGCCGTCGCGGCCGACGAGGTCGCGCAGCAGACGCAGCGCGCGGCGGCGCTGAGCGCGGCGACGCGCGAACGCTGGCGCACACGCGGCGCGCTGCTGGACCAGCGCTACGGCGACGGCGCGCTGGCCACGCTGGACGTGTTTCCGGCCGCCGTGCCGGATGCGCCCGTCCACGTGTTCCTGCACGGCGGCTACTGGCGTGCGCGCGACAAGGCCGACTACAGCTTCGTCGCCGACGCGCTGGCCCCGCACGGCATCACCACGGTGGTCATGAACTACGACCTGTGCCCCGCGGTCGAGCTGCCGCAGATCGTGCAGCAGGTGGCCGAGGGCTTCGCCTGGGTGCACGCGCATGCCGGCCGGCTGGGCGGCGATCCCGCGCGCGTCAGTGCGTCCGGCCACTCGGCCGGCGCCCACCTGATCGCCGCGGTGCTGGCCAGCGATGCGCCGGCCGTGCCGCGCGCCGCGCTGCTGGTCAGCGGCATCTACGAACTCGATCCCGTGCTGGACATCTCCGTGAACGCGCAGATCCGCCTGCGGCCCGAGCAGGTCGACCGCATGAGCCCGATGCGCCATCCGCCGCGCCGGCCCACACGGCTCGTGGTGGCGGTCGGCGGGGCCGAGACCGGCTCCTGGATCGCGCAGAGCCAGCGCTATGCCCAGGTCTGCGCACAGGCCGGCAGCGACAGCGTGTTCCTCGGCCTGCCCGGCGCCAACCACTACACCGTGATGGCGCCGTTCGAGTCCGCCACCGGGTGGCTGGCGTGCATGGCGGCATCGCTGGCCCGGGACTGATGTCCCGCCCGTCTTCCCCTCACCACCTCGGACACCACACCATGAACCCAACGTTTGTCGGCCGCCGTGCGGCCTTGCACGCCCTGTCGTTGCCGCTTGCCGCGGCCGTGGGCCTGCCGGCCGCGGCCGCGCAGAGCGCCTTCCCGCAGCCGGGCAAGCCGATCCGGCTGGTCATCCCGTTCGCGCCCGGCGGCGTGACCGACACCAGTGGCCGCCTGGTCGCGGACCGGCTCACGCAGCGCCTGGGCGTGCAGGTGGTGCCGGACAACCGGCCCGGCGCCTCGGGCAGCATCGGCACCGCGCTGGTGGTCGGTGCCGAGGCCGATGGCCACACGCTGATGCTGGCGCTGGACGGCAGCCTCGTGATCAATCCGCATGTGATGGCCAAGCAGGCGTCGTTCGTGCCCACGCGCGACCTCGCGCCGGTCGGCAAGGTTGGTGACTCCACCATCATCCTCGTCGCCCACCCTAGCCTGGAGGCGCGCACGCTGCGCGAGGTGATCGCCCTGTCCAAGAGCCGCGCGGGCGGGCTGGACTACGGCACCTCGGGCACGGCGAGCATCGTGCACATCGCTGGCGAGCTGCTGGCGCAGAAGACCGGTGCCAAGCTCGTGCACGTGCCCTACAAGGGCGGCGGCCTGGCCGTGTCGGACGTGGTTGCCGGCCACATCCCGCTGGCCTTCGTGTCGGCGGCCTCGGTGCAGGCCTACATCAAGGCCGGCAAGCTGCACGCGATCGCCGTGCCCAGCGGCAAGCGCTCGCCGAGCTTCCCGGAGGTCGCGACCTTCGCCGAGAACGGCGTGGCCGACTTCGACGTGAACTCCTGGGTGGGCCTGATGGCGCCGGCCGCGACACCCAAGCCGGTGCTGGCCAGGCTCAACGCCGAACTCAACGCCGTGCTGGCCGACCCCGACGTGCAGTCGCGGCTGCAGGTCATGGGCATCGCGCCGACGCCCGGCACGGCCGAGGCCTTCGCCGCGTCCATCGACGCGGACTACCGGCTGTTCGGCAAGGTCGTGAAGACCGCGGGCATCCGGCTGGATTGAGCCCGGCCCGCAGGCATGCGCCCCGCGCCCCGGCGTGGGGAGGGGCGCTGCCGCCTCAGCTGCCCAGGCGCGGCTGCAGCGGCGTGGCCGTCAGGTAGCCCACGGCCGCGCTGGCCTTGTGGCTGTACTTGGCGTCGATGATGGCTTCGATGCGGCTCTTGAGCCCGGCGTCCAGGGCCGGGAAGCGGTTCCACTCGTCGCCGGCGTGCTGGAAGTTGCTCATGATGTAGGTCCAGCCGTTGATCTCGTCCACCGCGTGCAGGCCCGTGGACTCCGCGCCGGCCGGGCAGGACAGGATGCGCTCGAGCTTCTTCGTGTCGACGTTGTAGGCCCACAGGAAGTTGTTCAGGTGGTTGCCGCTGTCCTCGCCGATGAACAGGGTGCGCAGCTTCTCGGAGAACTTGAGGTTGTCCGGGCTCGCGATCTTGTTCGGGTTGGCGGTGTTGCCCAGGCTGTCGGCGGCGATGTCCTCACCCTTGAGCAGCAGGCGCGACTGCGTGGGCACCCATTCGCTGTCGATCGCGGTGCCCTGGCTGTCCTTCTGGCCGCCGGCCATGTCGTGCGCGAGGATGCCGCCGGCCGTGAGCTTGGGGAAGGCCACGTTGTGCGCTTCCACATAGCCCGAGCCGCCCACGACCATGGAGTCCTGGATGTTGGCCAGGGCCGAGTAGGCGACCTTGTCTCGGGCGTTGGCCGTCGTGCCTTCCATCTTCGTGAAGGCCATGCTGCCGCCCTTCAGGGCTGCGTAGCGGTGCGTCTCCAGGAAGGCCGCGGCCTTCTCCTGGCCCGGCTTCAGGCGCACCCAGGCGGTCTTCTTGTTCAGCGCGATCTTGGTGTAGCTCGCATCCGACGGGTCGGTCGTCGTCGAGTCCATGATGTCGGCGGGCTGGATGTTGGCCACGTTCACGAGATCTTCGATCTCCTTGCTCGTGGCGTGGCCCAGCTGGATCCACTGGATCCTGGCGGTCGTGGTGTCGGTCAGCTTCTCGACGTACTTGGCCACGTACAGCGTGCCGGCGGACAGATCCTTGGCCTTGTCGGCCACGAACATGAACAGGCCGCCGTTGGTCGCGTCGTCGCCCATCAGCGCCGTGCGGTTGTCGGGCATCACGTGGATCAGCTCGTGCGAGATGCGGCCCAGGCAGAAGTGCTTCTTGATCGAGCCGGTGCCGTCGGCGTTGACCGTGACTTCGGGCAGGTGGCCGTAGTTGTAGGCCTTGGCCGTGTTCTCGTTGCCGTAGACGTTCTTGCTGTAGGCCTTGAGCGTGGCCAGCGTCTGGCCGGCCAGGCCCTGGTTGAACGCGTCGGGCTCGTACTCTTCGCTGGACAGATGGGTGCCCCAGGGCGACAGGCTCGCACCGCAGGTGATCCACAGGCCATGGACCTTGGAGGTGTCCACGTTGTGGTACTTCACGAGCGACAGGCTGCCGTTGGCCGGATCCTGGTCCAGCGTCAGCACGGCGATGGGCGAGGGCAGCGTGCCATAGGTGCTGGCACCGGACTGGTCGGCCGTCGTGTACTCGAACTGGACCACGGCGAACACCGTGTTGCCCTTCACGCCGTCGACCTTGGCACCGGCCACCGCCAGCAGCGAGGTGCCGTCCGGGCAGTCGGAGAAGAACTGGCGTTCCTTGCCCGGCACGCTTTTGTCGATGATGGGCTGGTTGTTGATGTCGACGTAGCCGCCGGCCACCACCTTGGCGCCCGAGGTGCTCGTGACCTGCTGGCCGGTCAGGAAGAAGGGCTGGTAGGCGAGCTGGTAGGTCGAGCTCGTGCCGTTGCCGTAGGTGACCTTGAGGCTGGAGCCGACCGTGGTGGTCGCCAGCGCCTCGGGGTTGCCGGCGGCCGGCGCGGCCATGCCCGTGAACACGGCCGAGGCGAAGCTCAGGTCGTTGCTGTCGCCACCGCCACCGCAGGCGGCGAGGGTGCTGGCGAGCAGGCCGCCGCTGCCGATCGGCAGCATGGGAGCGCCGGCCAGCAGTTGGAGCATGCGGCGGCGCGACGTGACGGGAGTCGTGGTGAGTTTGGACATCGGTCTGGGCCCCCAGCGGAGCCTGTTGTTATGAATCGAAGACGCCACGGCCCTGAGGCCGTGCTGCGTGCCGCGATGCTAGGAGCGACCGATGACAGTTTCGTTACGACGCCATGACGCCGGCCGGCCGGCCGGCGCCCGCGCGCGGCTTCAGTGGTTGTCGCGCGGCACGCCGAAGGTGGCGTGGATCTTCTGGTACTTGACGGCCGGCTTGAGCACCATGCCCTCGGACAGCTCGCCCACGACGCTGCGCTGGATCTCCTGCCAGGGCGTCTGGCTGGGCGGGAACTGGTAGCCGCCCTTGGCGTCGAGCGCCGCACGCCGCCTGGCCAGTTCCTCGTCGGAGACCAGCATGTCGGCACGGCGCTTCTTGAGGTCGATGCGCACGCGGTCGCCGGTCTGCAGCAGCGCGAGGTTGCCGCCCGTCGCGGCCTCGGGCGAGGCGTTCAGGATGGAGGGCGAACCCGAGGTGCCCGACTGGCGGCCGTCGCCGATGCAGGGCAGGGCCGTCACGCCCTTCTTGAGCAGGTAGCTCGGCGCGCGCATGTTCACCACCTCGGCCGCGCCGGGATAGCCCACGGGGCCCACGCCGCGCATGAACAGCACGCTCTGGCCCGTGATCTTGAGCTTGGGGTCGTCGATGCGCGCGTGGTAGTCCTCGGGCCCGTCGAACACCACGGCCGGGCCTTCGAAGGCCATGGGGTCGGCCGCGTTCTCCAGGTAGCGCTCGCGGAATTCGGGCGTGATCACGCTGGTCTTCATGATGGCCGAGTCGAACAGGTTGCCCTTGAAGTTCAGGAAGCCGGCGTCCTTCTTGAGCGGCTTGCCATAGGGCAGGATCACGTCGCGGTCGGTGCTGAAGCGGCCCGTGCAGTTCTCGACCAGGGTCTTGCCGTTGGCCGTGAGGGCCGGCTGGATCTTGCCCTTGGCGATGAGCTCGGCCACCACGGCGGGCAGGCCGCCTGCGCGGTAGTAGTCCTCGCCCAGGTAGGTGCCGGCCGGCTGCAGGTTCACGATCAGCGGCACCTTGTAGCCGTGCTTTTCCCAGTCGTCGTTGGACAGCGGCACGCCGATGTGCTTGGCGATCGCGTTCAGGTGCACGGGCGCGTTGGTCGAGCCGCCGATGGCCGAGTTGATGACGATGGCGTTCTCGAAGGCCGCGCGCGTCAGGATGTCCGAGGGCTTCAGGTCCTCGCGCACCATCTCGACGATGCGCTTGCCGGTCAGGTAGGCCATCTCCTGGCGGTCGCGGTAGGGCGCGGGGATGGCGGCGCTGCCCGGCAGCGTCATGCCCAGCGCCTCGGCCAGCGCGTTCATCGTGGAGGCCGTGCCCATGGTGTTGCAGTGGCCCGTGGACGGCGCGGACGAGGCCACGAGCTTGAGGAACTCGGGGTAGTCGATCTCGCCGGCCGCCATGAGCTCGCGCGCCTTCCAGACGATGGTGCCCGAGCCCGTGCGCTCGCCGCGGAACCAGCCGTTCAGCATGGGGCCCGAGTTCAGCGCGATGGCCGGGATGTCGACCGTGGCGGCGGCCATGAGCTGGGCCGGCGTGGTCTTGTCGCAGCCCGTGGTCAGCACGCAGCCGTCGATCGGGTAGCCGAACAGGATCTCGACCAGCGAGAGGTATTGCAGGTTGCGGTCCAGCGAGGCCGTGGGGCGCTTGCAGGTTTCCTGGATCGGGTGGATCGGGAACTCGAAGGCGATGCCGCCCGCGTCGCGGATGCCTTCCTTGACGCGCTCGGCCAGCACGATGTGGTGGCGGTTGCAGGGGGCGATGTCCGAGCCGGTCTGCGCGATGCCGATGATGGGCCGGCCCGACTGCAGCTCGGTCAGCGACAGGCCGAAGTTCATCGTGCGCTCGAGGTAGATCGCCGTCATGTCGGCATTGGCCGGGTTGTCGAACCAGGCCTGCGAGCGCAGGCCCTTGGCGTTCTGGCGGCTGCCCTTCGCGGTCTTGCCGGCGACCTTCCTGTCGGTCTTGTTCCCGGCTTTCACGTCCTTCTTCATCGTGGCTTCCTTCTTGCTCATTGCATTCCCTTGAGAGTCTGGTCGGCGTTGGGGCCGGCCTGGCAGTCGGCGATGTACTCGCGGATGATGTCGGCGAACCGGGCATAGGGTTGAAGCCCCAGCTTGCCCGCGCGCTGGGCCGTCGCACCGCTGGGCCAGTTGGCCACGATGCCGGCGATGCGCTCGTCGCGTTCGAAGCGTACCAGCGCGCGCACCCGGGGGCCGGCCACCTCTTCGAGCGCGGCCAGCATGTCGGCCACGCGCACGTTCAGGCCCGGCAGGTTCAGCGCCAGGCGTCCGCCCAGCTGCTCGCGCGTGGCCTCGAAGACCCGGATCAGCCCGTCCACGGTCTGCGAGGGCGAGGACATGGGGTGCGAGACCTCGGGGTCCACGGGGCAGGTCGTCGCGATGCCGGCCAGCGGCTCGCGGATGATGCCGCTGAAGAAACCCGAGGCCGCGCCGTTGGGCCGGCCCGGCCGCACCGTGACCGTCATGAGCCGGGCCGAGCGGCCGTCCAGGTAGCCCTTGCGCGTGTAGTCGGCGATCAGGTACTCGCACATGAGCTTGTGCGTGCCGTAGGAGGTCTGCGGCGCGGGCAGCGTGTCGTCGGCCACCACGCCGGGCCAGGCGAAGGACGGATCGGGCCCGAACACGGCCACCGAGCTCGAGAACACCACGCGTGGCAGCTTGCCGGTTTCGGCCTGGCGTGCGCGCAGCGCATCGAGCAGCGCGCGCGTGCTGTCCAGGTTGGAGCGCAGGCCCAGCTCGAAGTCGAGCTCGCACTCGCCCGAGACGGCCGAGGCCAGGTGGAACACGCCGTCGTAGTCC
>DATKFT010000011.1:0-1677 GCA_035544335.1 Pseudorhodoferax sp. | reverse complement strand
GCTGGATGAGGCCTGGTCCGCAGGCACATCGACGACGGCCATGATCTGTTCGTTGGCGCGCAGGGCTTCGAGTGCGGGGCGCAGGCTGACCGACACATCCAGCGTGGGGCGCGCGAAGATGCGCGCGATGGAGTTCACGCGGCTGCGGATGTAGTGGAAGGCCACACTGTGGCCCGCGAAGTGCGCGCGCGTGGGCGCGGCCACGAGCATGCGCGCGCGGATGCCATGTGCTGCCGCATGGCGCAGCGCCCACATGCCGGCGCCCCAATGGAAGGTCAGCAGGATGCCTGCCTGCCCGGCTGCAGGCCACTGGCCCTGCACCTGCAGGTGGCGCGCCATCCAGCGGTTCGAGCGCAGACGGTCGAGAAAGTAGTCGCAGTGGTCGACCAGCGTGGTCAGGCGACGTTCCGCCAGCCACGCGGCCGGCGCGGGGACGGTCACCAGGCGCTGGGCCTGTGCCAATGCGGCATCGCAGGTGGGGCCGTACAGCCGACTGTGCCGCGCCGCGAACGCCAGCAGGCGCCGGCCCAGCCACCAGGGAAGAAGTGCCGCACAGCCCGGCACCAGCACGAGCTCGACGAGGTCGCGGGTTTCCGTGCGCAGCCGCTGCAGCCCCATTTCGGTGTCAGCTCCAGCGGTGCGGCAGATGGACCAGGCCTGGCAGCCGGCTCGGTGCCACCCATTTGAACTCGGTGCAGCGCAGCCACTCCTCGTACACGACCAGGCCCTGGGTGTCGAACAGGTAGGCGCTGACCACGTAGTCGCTGGAGTGCAGCGGCAGGTCCGGAAAGGTCACCGTGGTGCGCCACAGTCCGGGCGCGATCGCCATGGGCACGGTGCCGTCGACATGCGTGGCCACGGAGGTGATGCCGACGCCATGGGATTGCTCCAGCATCACCGCGATGGATGGCACCTCGTCGCCGTGCATGCGCACGGTCACTGTCACGCGGAGGTCCTTGGCGCGCAGGACCGGTGGGCTCTGGTCGTCGAGGTCGGCAACATCCACCGAGACGATCTCGGCACGCTTGTCGGCCGCCAGGGCTGCAGGCGCGTGCGCTGTGACGGCCGTGTCGGCGTCGGGCACAGGCCCGGGCTGCGCATCGGTGTCGGGCCCCTCCTGGGCACGCACATGCACGCCATAGGAGGCCAGCACGGACTCCGTGTCGCCGAAGGCTCTCACGGTGCCGCGGTCCAGCCACAGCGCCACGTCGCAGAGCTGGCGCACGTGGTACAGGCTGTGCGAGCAGAACAGGATGGTGCAGCCGTTGGCGCGGAAGCGCGCGATGCGGTCCACGCACTTCTTCTGGAAGTGCTGGTCACCGACGGCGAGGGCCTCGTCGATGATGAGCAGGTCGGGTTGCACGGCCGTGACCAGCGCGAATGCGAGCCGCACGACCATGCCCGAGGAGTAGGTCTTGACAGGCCGGTCGATGGCGTCGCCGAGTTCGGAGAACGCGATGATGCTGTCCTGCAGCGCGGCCATCTCGGCCGCCGAGATACCGATCAGGCTGCCGCCGAAGTACAGGTTGTCGCGCCCGCTGAAGTCCGGGTGGAAGCCGGCGCCGAGCTCCAGGATGGCCGTCACGCGGCCCGTGCGCTGCAGGCGGCCGACCGAGGGCTGCAGCGTGCCGGCAATCAGCTTGAGCAGCGAGCTCTTGCCGGCCCCGTTGTCGCCGA
>DATKFT010000010.1:0-3301 GCA_035544335.1 Pseudorhodoferax sp. | reverse complement strand
GAAGAAGCAGGGCCGGCCCTGGTGCATCGGCAAGGGCTTCGAGCAGTCCGCGCCCATCGGCCCGATCACGCCGGCCGCGCAAGCCGGCGACATCGGCAAGGCCGAGATCTTCCTGCAGGTCAATGGCAAGGACCGCCAGCGCAGCGATGTCTCCAAGCTGATCTGGAACATCGCCGAGACCATCGAGTATCTGTCGGCCGCCTGGACGCTGCAGCCCGGCGACCTGATCTACACCGGCACGCCCGAAGGCGTCGCCGCCGTGGGGGCGGGTGACGTGCTGTCGGGCGGCGTGGCAGGCCTGGAAGGCCTGACGGTCAAGATTTCCGGCTGAGGCCGGACTTGCCGGCGCCACCTGGCGCCGGTGGCCGGCTTGGCACCTTCTGATTGAACGCCTGCGCCAGCCGTTGCGCTCTGTCTGCGGAGTCTGCCAACGCCTTCTTCAGCGCCTTGGGTGGCAGGATCAGCGGCTTTTCAGTGCCAGCTTGTGCAGTTTGTGCCATGTGACCGGGTCCTTGATCTCTGGGCCATCGCCCTGTTGCAGCGCCACGAGTCGGGCCTGTGGCAATGAGGAGTTGTCGAAGATAGCCCATTGCGTCGCCAGCGGCGCATAGAGGGTCATGAAGTTGGCGAGGCTACGCCCGAAGCGCCGCCGCACAACATCGGGAGCGACACCGTGTCCGCCCTGTTGCACACGCAGCTTGACGCGTTGCAACGCCAGCGCGACGCTTGCCAAACCGAAGTAGTAGATCGAAACACGATAGCCCGCGTCGATCTGACGCTGCAGAAATGGGGCAAAGCTGCGACTCGACAGTGTGCTTTCGAACGCAAACTCCTGCCGGTCCCGCGCCAGCTGGCGCAGGCGTTTGAGCATGATGCGTCCAGCCTCGAAAGCCACGGCATCGGCGCTGCGTCCTGAAAGACCGCGCGCAATGAAATCCGCGTTGACGAAGACCTCGATGCCCAGGCCTGCAAGGATCGCATCGGCATGGGTGGACTTGCCCGCACCATTGGGACCGGCAAACACGACGATGCGTGGCGCAACAGCAGTGGTGGTCGAGATCATGGGCACATCGAATTTTACGAAGTTGCCGCTGGGCGGCCGACGGCTCCGCCCTTAAACTGCCCCGCCATGAGCTTTCGCCCCCCCATCAAGCACTGCCGCAACTGCGGCACCGCCGTGGTCTACCGCGTGCCGGACGACGGCGACACCAAGGAACGCGCGGTCTGTCCCGCCTGCGGCCAGATCCACTACGAGAACCCGCTGATCGTGGTCGGCACGGTGCCTGTGCTGGACGAGCGCGTGCTGCTGTGCAAGCGCAACATCGAACCGCGCTGGGGCAAGTGGACGCTGCCGGCCGGCTTCATGGAACTGGGCGAGACCACGGCCGAGGGCGCCGCGCGCGAGACCGACGAAGAGGCCGGCGCGGCCTACGAGATGGGCGAGCTGTTCAGCCTCATCAACGTGGTGCGCGTGGGCCAGGTCCACATGTTCTACCGCGCCCAGCTGCTGCACGACCGCTTCGCGCCGGGCCACGAGACCATCGAAGCCCGCTTGTTCCACGAGCACGAGATCCCCTGGGACGAGATCGCGTTCAAGACCGTGCGCGAGACGCTGCAGTGGTTCTTCGCCGACCGCAAGGCCGGCCGCTTCGGGCTGCACCAGCTGGACATCGCATAGCGGCCCCGCGACGCGCCCGTGGACCGGGCGCCCCTCACTCGCCCAGGTAGGCCGCCCGCACCTTGGGGTCGTTGAGCATGGCCTGCGCGTCGCCGTGCATGGTGATGATGCCGGACTCCATCACATAGGCGCGGTTGGCGATGGCCAGCGCGCGGCTCGCGTTCTGCTCCACGAGCAGGATGGTGACGCCCTGGGCATGCACGTCGCGCACGACCTCGAAGATCTTGTCCACCATGATGGGCGACAAGCCCATGGACGGCTCGTCCAGCAGCAGCACCTTGGGCCGGCTCATGAGCGCGCGGCCCATGGCCAGCATCTGCTGCTCACCGCCCGACATGGTGCCCGCGAGCTGGTCCTTGCGCTCGCGCAGGCGCGGGAAGATGCTGAACATCCTCTCGATGTCCTGGGCAATGGCCGCCTTGTCGTTGCGCACATAGGCGCCCATCTGCAGGTTCTCGGTGATGGTCATGCGCGCGAACACGCCGCGCCCCTCGGGCACCATGGCCAGGCCCTGCTTGACGAGGTCCCACGCCCCCTGGCCACGCACGGGCTTGCCCAGGTACTCGATCTGCCCGCCCGTCGCGGGCAAGGTGCCCGTGATGGCCTTCATGGTGGTGGTCTTGCCCGCACCGTTGGAGCCGATCAGCGAGACCAGCTCGCCCTCTCGCACCTCGAAATCGATGCCTTTGACGGCCTGGATGCCACCGTAGGCCACCTGCAGGCCACTGACTTTCAACAGAACCGTCATCCATGTGCTCCCGTGCCGAGGTAGGCCTCGATCACCTTCTCGTTCTTCTGCACCTCCGCGGGCGTGCCCTGCGCGATGAGCTTGCCGTAGTCGAGCACGGTCACGCGGTCGCACAGGCCCATGACCAGCTTCACATCGTGCTCGATCAAGAGGATGGTGCGTTCGTCCCGGCGGATGCGGTCGATCAGCTCGCGCAGCTGCACCTTCTCGGTCGCATTCATGCCGGCGGCCGGCTCGTCCAGCGCGATGAGCTGCGGGTCGGTGGCCAGCGCACGCGCGATTTCCAGCCGGCGCTGGTCGCCGTAGCTCAGCGTGCGCGCCTTGTAGTCGGCCAGCCGGGCGATGCCCACGTAGTCCAGCAGTTCGTGCGCGCGTTGGGCGATGGCCTCTTCCTCGGCCTTGAAGCCACCCGTGCGGAAGATCGCCCCCAGGAGGCCGGAGCGCGTGCGCACATGGCGGCCCACCATCACGTTCTCGAGTGCCGTCATCTCGGCGAACAGCCGGATGTTCTGGAAGGTGCGCGCGATGCCGGCCTGCGCGACCTCGTGCACGGCCGTGGGCTTGTAAGGCTTGCCGGCCAGCTCGAAGCTGCCGCTGTCGGGCGTGTACAGGCCCGTGATGACGTTGAAGAAGGTGGTCTTGCCGGCGCCGTTGGGGCCGATCAGCCCGTAGACCTGGCCGCGCTCGATCTTCATGCCCACGTCGCTCAAGGCCTGCAGGCCGCCAAAGCGCTTGGAGATGCCGCTGACGTTCAGAACCGTGTCTGCCATGTCCGCCTCGCTTCAGGGATTGATGGACATGGGACGGTCGGGCTTGCCCGGCACGGCATCGGCCGGCGTGTCCACGCCGGGCGTGATCGCCTGCGCGGACCCTGG
>DATKFT010000009.1:0-3423 GCA_035544335.1 Pseudorhodoferax sp. | reverse complement strand
ATGCTCGGACGCCGAGTGGTGTGCCCTGGTTGAACACGAGCTGTACCACGTCGGCCAGGAAATGGACGAGTTCGGTGCGCCCAAGTTCACCCGCGAGGGGATGCCGCGACTGTGCATCCGAGGCCACGATGTCGAGGAGTTCGTCGGCGTGGTGCGGCGCTACGGCGTCGGAGACCCCGATGGCGCGATCGGGAGGCTTGCCCGGGCTGCGGGCGCAATGCCAGAGATTGGCCGAGCCAACATCGCAGGAGCATGCGGGACGTGTCTGTTGCGCGCGGCCTGATTGACTGGCGCGTTACGGATGAATTTGCATGGCAGCACTTACCGACGATGTAAAGCGCTTCGTCGTACAGGCGCTGGCGTGCTACGACACGCCTTCTCAGGTCGCTGAGGCGGTAAAGGAAGAATTCGGGCTCGTGGTGCAGCGCCAGCAGGTGGCGACTTACGACCCAACCAAGCACGCCGGCAAGAACTTGTCGGCAAAGTGGCGGGTGGTGTTTGATGCCACCCGGGAGAAGTTCAAGGACGAAGTGAGCGATATCCCGATCGCTCAGCGGGCGTACCGGCTGCGCGTCCTGCAGCGAATCGCAAGCAAGGCCGAGGGCATGAGGAATCTGCCGCTGACGGCCCAGCTGCTTGAGCAGGCCGCAAAGGAAGTCGGCGATGCGTACGTGAATCGCCAGAAAACGGACGGCAAGGAAGGCGCGGATGTGCCTCAGCCGACCCAGGTGGTGATCACCGTCCAGGACGCCAGAAAGAATGACGGCGACGGTTAATCCCTCGCTGAACGTCCCGCAGTCGCAGTTCCTGACGCTGCCGCACAAATTCAGGGCATTCGTCGCCGGCTTTGGCAGCGGCAAGACATGGGTAGGAGGGGCGAGTCAGTGCAAGCACTTCTGGGAGCACCCTAAGGCGCACCTAGGCTACTTCGCTCCGACCTACGCGCAGATTCGGGACATCTACTACCCGACGTTCGAGGAGGTCGCCCACGACTGGGGCATGCGGGCCGAGGTCAATCAGTCGAACCACGAGATCCACGTCTATAGCGGGAGGGTGTACCGCGGGACGATCATCTGCCGGTCGTTGGAGAAGCCCGAGACGATCATCGGCTTCAAGATCGCCCGCGGGCTGATGGACGAGCTGGATGTGATGAAACTACCCAAGGCCGAGTTGGCCTGGCGCAAGTCCATCGCGCGTCTCCGACTGAAGTTCAACGGCCTGAATGGCCTGGACGTGACGACGACGCCCGAGGGCTTCAAGTTCGTCTACCAGCAATGGGTCAAGGCGGTCCGGGACAAGCCGGAGCTTGGAAGCTTGTACGGCATGGTTCAGGCCAGCACGTACGACAACGAGCTCAACCTTCCCGACGACTACATCGCCTCTCTGCTGGCGAGCTACCCGCCGCAGCTGATCAACGCGTACCTGCGCGGCCAGTTCGTCAACCTGGCCAGCGGGAACGTTTATCCGAACTTCGACAGGAAGAAGAACCACACCGACGAGCGGATTCGTGAAGGCGAAGCCCTGCACATCGGCATGGACTTCAACGTGCTGAACATGACTGCGGCGGTGAGCGTGATTCGCGATGGCCTGCCGAGAACGCTCGAGGAGCTGACCAAGGTCCGCGACACACCGACGATGGCCCACATGCTCAAGGAGCGCTACAAGGACAAGGGGCACGCGGTGACGGTTTACCCGGACGCCAGCGGTGGCAACACCAGCAGCAAGAACGCCAGCGAGTCGGACCTCACGATCCTTCGTGCGGCTGACCTGCAGATCAGTGTGAACGCATCGAACCCAGCCGTGAAGGATCGCATCAATGCGGTGGACGCGATGACGCTCAATGCCGAGGGCGTGCGCCGCTGGCTGATCAACACGGACCAGTGCCCGGCACTGACCGAGGCGCAAGAGCAGCAGTCCTGGGCATCGAACGGCGAGCCAGACAAGACCACGGGGCACGATCACCCGAACGACGCGGTCGGCTACTTCCTGGTGAGGCGCTGGCCCATCGTCAAACGCACGGCTGTCGTGCAACCACTTCGCATGTAGCCATGGCCCTTGCAGTCAACGACAAATCACCAGCAGTGAAAGCGATGGCGGGCAACTGGCCTGTCATCGAAGCGCTGCTGGGCGGGACGGCTGCAATGCGGGCGGCAGGGGAGACGTACCTGCCCAAGCAGCCGCGCGAGGACAGCGAGGACTACGCGTACCGCTTGGGCACTGCGACGCTGTTCCCGGCCTATGGCCGCACGGTGGGCGTCATGGCGGGCAAGCCGTTCAGCAAGGAGGTCACGCTAGCCGAGGACACGCCGCCCAAGATCGCTGAGCTGACGCAGAACGTCGATGGCGAGGGCCGCAGCCTGCATGCGTTCGCATCGGACCTGATGAGCGAAGCCGTGTCTTTCGGCTTCG
This sequence comes from Pseudorhodoferax sp., assembly GCA_035544335.1. GTDB lineage: Bacteria > Pseudomonadota > Gammaproteobacteria > Burkholderiales > Burkholderiaceae_C > Pseudorhodoferax. Next base: position 1,014 of record DATKFT010000009.1, on the reverse strand, counting down.
GCGGCATCCTGGTGGACTTCACGAGGACGCAAGGCCAGGCGCGCACGCAGGCCGAAGAGAAGGCGCTCGGTGCGCGGCCTTACTGGATCCACATCAAGCACGACCAAATCCTGGGCTGGAAGGTCGGCAAGGTCAATGGCGTTGCAACGCTCACGCAGCTGCGCATTGCCGAGACTGCCGACGTCGATGACGGCGCGTACGGAGCAAAGACGGTCAGCCGGGTGCGCGTGCTGACGCCTGGCGCATTTGAACTCTGGGAGGCCGGAACGAGCGGCTATACGCTGATCGACAGCGGGGAAATGGCGCCGCTCAAGGCCATCCCGTTCGTGCCAATCTACGGGATCCGCAAGGCATTCATGCGCGGACATCCTCCGTTGCTCGATTTGGCGCACCAGAACGTCAAGCACTGGCAGCACCAGTCCGACCAGGACGACAGCATTCGATTCGCCCGCAAGCGGCTGCTGGTGCTGATCGGCCTGGATGGTCAAGGCGACAGCATCACGGCTGGGTCGAACTACGCCATGGAGTTGCCCACGGGCGGCGACGCGAAGGTGGTGCAAGGGTCCGCCGAGTCCGTCACGGTCGGCCGTAGCGAGTTGGAGGCCCTGGAAGCGCAGATGATCCAGACCGGCGCCGAGTTGCTGGCGTCGAAGCCCGGTCAGCGCACCGCAACGGAAGCGGCAAACGACGCCGAGGCCAACAAGTCTGAGCTTCAGCGCATCGTCGAGACGTTCGAGGACAGTCTCGACCAGGCCCTGCAGTTCACGGCGCTGTGGCTGGGTCTGCCTGAAGGCGGCCACGCCTCGCTGTTCAAGGACTTCGCGGCCGGCTCGCTGTCCGAGGCGACGGCACAGCTGCTGCTGAGCCTGCAGCAGGGCGGCGTGATCACGAAGGAGACTCTGATCCGCGAGCAGCAGCGCCGAGGCATCTTGGCGCCGGACTTGGATCCCGCGGAGGAGCTGGCAGCCGTCGAGGAGGAAGGCCCAGCACTCGGCGGCATCGGGACGGGAGACG
>DATKFT010000008.1:0-10077 GCA_035544335.1 Pseudorhodoferax sp. | reverse complement strand
CCCGGCACCAGGCCTCGGTCTGGGCCGACTATGCGCTGGGCGCACTCGGCCTGCCCGGCCTCACGGTCGGTGGCGGCGTGCGCTATGTCGGCAGTTCCACAGGCTTCGCGTTCCTGAACGCGGCCGTGCCGGCCTACACGGTGTTCGACGCCATGCTCAGCTACGCGACAGGCCCCTGGAAGTTCGCGCTGAACGTGAGCAACCTGGCCGACAAGACCTACATCGCCAACTGCACCTACGGCTGCTTCTACGGCGAGGCGCGCAAGGCCATCGTGAGCGCGAGCTACCGCTGGTGAACACGGCGGGGCCTCGGCCGGGCGGTGGGCCTTTCGGCACGGACCCCCACGGCGGGCCTGGCGGGCTCCACGGCGCGCGTCATCGCCTGCCCGCCTGCGGGGCTCCGCAGAACTGGCGCCGGTACTGCTCGGGCGTGGCGCCGCTCTCGCGCTGGAACATCGCGATGAAGGCCGAGGCCGTGCTGTAGCCCAGGTCGAACGCAATTTCCTGCACCGTGCTGCCGGCCTCCAGCGCGTCGATGGCCCGCAGAAAGCGCAGGCGCTGGCGCCACTCGCCCAGCGCCATGCCCAGCTCGCGCTGGCACAGCCGCGCCAGCGTGCGCTCGGTCAGGTGGACCTGGGCGGCCCAGTCGGCCACGCTGCGGTGGTCGGCCGGGTCGGCCTGCAGCGCCGCGAGCACCTGCACCAGGGCCGGCGTGGCGGCCGCCGGCAGGTAGCTGTGCTCGATCGGGGCCTTGGCCAGTTCGTCGGCCACCACCTGGGCCAGGCGCAGGTCGGCCGGCGTGGCGGGCAGGTGCACGCCGCGCGCGGCGAGGTCCGCCAGCACGGCCTTGACGATGGGGCTCACGCGCAGGATGCAGGCCGCCTGCGGCAGCGGTGCGCACAGGGCCGGCGCGATGTAGATGGTGCGGTAGACCACCGCGTGCTGCAGGGTGCTGCTGTGCGGCACGCCGGGCGGCACCCATATCGCATGCTGGGGTGGCGTCAGAAAGCGCGCGCCCGGCAGGTCCAGTTCCATGGTGCCGTGGGCCGCGTAGTTCAGATGTCCCCAGCTGTGGCTGTGCCAGTCGGAATGCGAGCCCGCGCTGAACTCCTCGTAGTTCAGGTAGTAGGGCGCGTCCAGGCCCTCCACGTCCTGGATCCGCATGTCGCGCCGCTGCGCGCGCGCGGGCGAATGGCGCCGCCGGGGCAGCGGCGCGGGGACGACGCGCTGCGTCATGGCGTGGCGATGGTCTGAAACCAGGGATGCATTGTCCGATTCAAGCTATCTACGCACGATCTGTCAATGCCACCATGGAGCCTACCTGAGGAATCCCTGCATGAATGCCTACATCGCTCCGCTCCTGGCCGTGCTGATCTGGTCCGGCAACACGGTGGTCAGCAAGATGGCCGCCGGCGCCATCGGCCCCGCCGAAATCAGCTTCTACCGCTGGCTGCTCGCCGCACTGCTGTTCACCCCCTGGGTGCTGGGGCCGGCCTGGCGCAACCGCGCGGCCCTGCGTGTGCAGCTGGGCCGCCTGGCCTGCCTGGGCCTGCTGGGCATGGTGGCCTACCAGTGCCTGGCCTACTACGCGGCCTACCAGACCACGGCCACGCACATGGGCATCATCGGATCGCTGATGCCGCTCGTGGTGCTCGCGCTGTCGGTCGCCGTGCTGGGCCACCGGCTGAGCTACGGCGGCCTGCTGGGCTCGCTGCTGGCGCTGGCCGGCGTCGTGCTCGTGGTCTCCTCGGGCCACCCGTCCACGCTGCTGCACGCAGGCGCCAACCCGGGCGACGCGCTGATGCTGGTGGCCATGCTGGCCTATGCGGTCTACATGATCCTGCTCAAGCGCTGGACCACCGCGCAGGTGCCGCCGCTGCAGTCGCTCTATGTGCAGATCCTGGTCGCCGTGCTGGCCTTGCTGCCGCTGTACCTGCTGTCGCCCCGGACCGGGCTCACGGCGCAGAACCTGCCGCTGGTCGGCTTCGCGGGCGTGGGCGCGTCCATGCTCGCGCCGCTGATCTGGATGCATGCCGTGGCACGTATCGGCCCGAGCCGCGCGAGCATGCTGTTCAACCTCGTCCCGCTGTGCACCGCGCTGCTGGCCGCCGGCCTGCTCGGCGAATCGCTGGCCATCTACCACGCGGTCGGCGGCGCACTGACCGTGACCGGCGTGCTGCTGGCCGAGCTCTGGAAGACGCCGCTGCGCGCGGTGCGACCCGCCCCCTGCTGAGCGCGGTGGCCGGCGCGGGCCCACAATGCGGCCTTGTTTTTGCAACCGTCACGACAAGGAGCCGCTGCATGAAAGCCAACACCGTCCTGGACACCATCGGCAACACGCCCCATGTCCGCATCAACCGCCTGTTCGGCCCACAGGCCCAGGTCTGGATCAAGTCCGAGCGCGCCAACCCGGGCGGCTCGATCAAGGACCGCATCGCGCTCAGCATGGTCGAGGACGCCGAGAAATCCGGCAAGCTCCAGCCCGGCGGCACCATCGTCGAGCCCACCTCGGGCAACACCGGCGTGGGCCTGGCCATGGTGGCCGCCGTCAAGGGCTACAAGCTCATCCTCGTGATGCCCGACTCCATGTCGGTCGAGCGGCGCCGGCTCATGCTGGCCTACGGCGCCAGCTTCGAGCTGACCCCGCGCGAAAAGGGCATGAAGGGCTCGATCGCGCGCGCCGAGGAACTCGTCGCCAGCACGCCCGGCGCCTGGATGCCGCAGCAGTTCGAGAACCCGTCCAACGTGGAGGTGCATGTGCGCACCACGGCGCAGGAGATCCTCGCCGACTTCCCCGAAGGCCTGGACGTGCTGATCACGGGCGTGGGCACGGGCGGCCACCTGTCGGGCTGCGCGCGCGTGCTGAAGGCAAAGTGGCCGCAACTGAAGGTCTATGCGGTCGAGCCCGTGGCCTCGCCCGTGATCTCGGGCGGCGCCCCGGCGCCGCACCCGATCCAGGGCATCGGCGCGGGCTTCGTGCCCAAGAACCTGGACACCAGCCTGCTCGACGGCGTGATCCAGGTCGATGCCGAGCCCGCGCGCGAGATGGCGCGCCGCAGCGCACGCGAAGAGGGGATGCTGGTCGGCATCTCCTCGGGCGCCACGCTGGCGGCCATCGCGCAGAAGCTGCCCGAGCTGCCGGCCGGCAGCCGCGTGCTGGGCTTCAACTACGACACGGGCGAACGCTACCTGTCGATCGAAGGGTTCCTGCCGGCGTGAGCGCGCTTGTTCCCCCGGCGGATCTCGCACATCCGCCGCTGCAGGCCGAATTCCAGCGCCTGACCGACGCCATCACCGCGCAGCGCAACGCGCTCGCGCAATCGCAGCTGGCCCACAGCGATTGGCAACAGCAGCTGGCCACGGCCACGGCGCCACAGCTGGCGCGGCTGCGCGCGATCGACCGCCAGCTTCTGCTGCTGCTCGACCACGCGGCCGACCACGCCGCGCTGGGCCGCAACGACCTCGCGGTGTTGCACGCGCTCGCGCGCGACCTGGCCGCCCACCTGCTGCGCGGCGGCGACGATGCCGAGGTCCAGGCCCTGTACCGGCGCTGCGCAGACGCGCCGGACGACAACCGGCACGCGCAGGATGACCAGGACGACCAGGGCGCCGAAACCCAGGCCGGCGCCGCGCCCGCCGCCGACGAGGACTGGCAGGCGCAGTGGGAGCGCATGGAGCATGCCCAGGCCGAGGCTGCCCAGCAGCACCAGCGCCAGCGCGACAAGCAAAAGGCCCAGGCGCGGCGCCAGCGCCGCACGGCCGCGCCGGCCCCCTCGGCCGAGGAAGGCAGCCAGACGCTGCGCGCGGTCTACCGCAAGCTGGCCAGCGCGCTGCACCCCGACCGCGAAGCCGACCCGGTCGAGCGCGCACGCAAGACCGCGCTGATGCAGCGCGTGAATGCCGCCTACGCGGCGCAGAACCTGCTGGACCTGCTGCAGCTGCAGCTGGAGACCGCGCAGATCGGCCCCCAGGCCGTGGCCGCGATGGGCGAGGACGCGCTGCGCCGCTACAACGCGGTGCTGGCCGAACAGCTGGCCGAGCTGCGCCAGGAGACCGCGGACACCGAACGCGCCTACCGCCAGGCCCTGGGGCTGGGCCATGGCGCGGTGCCCACGCCGGCGCGCGCAGCGCGCGCAGTCAAGGAGCAGGTGCGCGCGCTGCAGCAGGACATCGCCTACTACGAATGGGAGCTCCGCGAACTCCAAGACCCGCGCCTGTTCAAGCAATGGCTGCGCGAGCAGCGCTGACCTATCATCTGCCACGCACCTTCGCACTTCGCTTTTTTGCCCTTTCCCCACCCGCCCGATCACCACGGGCCGTGACATGCTCAGAATCTCCGAAATCAAGCTGCCGCTGGACCACGACGCGACAGCCCTGCCCGCCGCCATCGCCGCCAAGCTCGGCCTGCCCCCCACCGCCATCGCCAGCCACCAGGTCTACAAGCGCAGCGTGGACGCGCGCAAGGCCGCTCTGCTGCAGGTCTACATCGTCGACGTGGTGCTCGCACCCGAGCAGGACGCCGCCGCCCTGCTGGCGCGCTTCGCCGACGATCCGCATGTGCTGCCCACGCCCGACATGGCCTGGCACCCGCTCGTGCGGCTCACCCAGCCGCCCCAGCTGCGGCCCGTGGTCGTGGGCTTCGGGCCCTGCGGCATCTTCGCGGCGCTGGCGCTCGCACAGATGGGCCTGGCGCCCATCGTGCTCGAACGCGGCAAGGCCGTGCGCGAACGCACGCAGGACACCTGGGACCTGTGGCGCAAACGCGAGCTGCACCCCGAATCCAACGTGCAGTTCGGCGAGGGCGGCGCCGGCACCTTCTCCGACGGCAAGCTCTACAGCCAGATCAAGGACCCGCGCTTCTTGGGCCGCAAGGTGCTCGAGGAGTTCGTCAAGGCCGGCGCGCCCGAGGAGATCCTGTGGGAGGCGCATCCGCACATCGGCACCTTCCGGCTCGTGAAGATGGTCGAGAACATGCGCGCCGACATCGTCGCGCTGGGCGGCGAGATCCGCTTCCAGCACAAGGTCGAGGACATCGTGGTGCAGGACGGCCCCCATGGCCGCCATGTGCGCGGCCTCATCGTGCTGAACCAGGCCAGCGGCGCGACCTCAGAACTGCGCGCCGACCACGTGGTCATGGCGCTGGGCCACAGCGCGCGCGACAGCTTCCAGATGCTGCACGCGCGCGGCGCCCCCATGGAGGCCAAGCCGTTCTCGATCGGCTTTCGCGCCGAGCACCCGCAAAGCCTGGTCGACCGCGCGCGCTGGGGCCGCCACGCCGGCCACCCGGCCCTGGGCGCGGCCGAGTACCGGCTCGTGCACCACGCCAGCAACGGCCGCTCGGTCTACAGCTTCTGCATGTGCCCGGGCGGCACCGTGGTCGCGGCCACGAGCGAGCCCGGCCGTGTGGTCACCAACGGCATGAGCCAGTACTCGCGCGCCGAGCGCAACGCCAACTCGGGCATCGTGGTCGGCATCACGCCGGCGGACTTCCCGACCGAGTACCACCACATCGAGGTGCCCGCCGCGGCCCAGGGCAAGCCGCACCCGCTGGCCGGCATCGAGCTGCAGCGCCGGCTGGAATCGGCCGCCTTCGCGCTGGGCGGGGGCAACTACAGCGCGCCCGGCCAGCTGCTGGGCGACTTCCTGGCCGGCCGGCCGTCCACGCAGCTCGGCGAGGTGCAGCCCAGCTACCAGCCCGGCGTGCACCTGACCGACCTGTCCGGGCTGCTGCCCGGCTACGCGATCGCCGCGATGCGCGAGGCCTTCCCGGCCTTCGCGCGCAAGATCGCGGACTACGACCGCGCCGACGCCGTGCTGACCGGCGTGGAGACGCGCACCTCGGCGCCCGTGCGCATCGAGCGCGACCCCGCCACGCTGCAGTGCCTGGGCCTAGCCGGCCTGTTCCCCGCAGGCGAAGGCGCGGGCTATGCGGGCGGCATCCTGTCGGCCGGCGTGGACGGGCTCAAGGTGGCCGAAGCCGTCGCCCTGGCACTGGCACCCGCATGAGCGCCGCGCCGGGCCGCCCCAAGCAAGCGCACACCGCCGGCGAAGCCGAAGCGACTTTGGTGAGCGCCGCCCGGCCCCTGCCGCGTGCGGCGTGCAGGGGCGCTGCGTGAGCCTGGGCGCGCCGCGCAGCCCCGATGGCCGGTTCCGCAACACCGAGCCCTTTGAGCTGCGCAGCCTGGCCGACGTGCTGCGCTGGCAGTGGCAGTCGCGGCGCGAGCAGCAGGCCGCCGCCCAGCCCACACCCACCCAGGCCCCCGACCTAGACTTCCTGGCACGCAACCGCGGCGGCGCGCTCGCACCGGCCGTGACCTGGCTGGGCCACGCCACCGTGCTCGCGCAGTTCGGCGGCGTGAACCTGCTGACCGACCCGCATTGCAGCCACCGCGCCTCGCCGTTCACGTTCACGGGGCCGCAGCGCGCCCAGCCGCCCGCGATTGCGCCCGAGCAGATGCCGCCGATCGACCTCGTGCTGGTCTCGCACAACCACTACGACCACCTGGACGGCGCCACCGTGCAGGCGCTCGCGCAGCAGGCCGGCGGCCCGCCGCTGTTCGTGGTGCCGCTGGGGCTCAAGAGCTGGTTCGCCCGCCGCGGCATCGCCCACGCCGTGGAGCTGGACTGGTGGCAGACCGCGCTCCTGCGCGGCGTGGAGGTCACGCTGACGCCCGTGCGCCACTGGTCCTCGCGCGCACTGGGCGACCGCATGGCCTCGCTGTGGGGCGGCTTCGCGGTGCTGGCGCCCGACCTGCACCTGTACTTCGGCGGCGACACCGGCTATTCGCCGACCAATTTCCACGACACGCGCGCGCACTTCGCCGAACGCCAGCGCCCCGAGGCCGGCGGCGGCTTCGACCTCGCGCTGCTGCCCATCGGCGCCTACGAGCCGCGCTGGTTCATGGCGCCGCAGCATGTGAACCCCGAGGAGTCCGTGCGCATCCACCAGGAGCTCGGCGCCAAGCGCTCGCTGGGCGTGCACTGGGGCACCTTCCGGCTGACCAACGAGCCGCTGGACGAACCGCCGCGCAAGCTGGCCGAGATGCTGCAGGCCGCAGGCCTCACGGCTGAGGACTTCAGTGTGACGGCCATCGGCGAAACCCTGCGGCTTGCGCCGCGCATCCCCTTGAGCACGCCATGATCCACGACGACCTGCATTCCTACGAACCCCGGCTCGGCCATGGCCTGCCGCACGACCCCTTCAACGCCATCGTCGGCCCGCGGCCGATCGGCTGGGTCTCCACGCGCAGCGCGGCCGGCCAGGTCAACCTCGCGCCCTACAGCTTCTTCAACGCCTTCAACTACGTGCCGCCCATCGTGGGCTTCGCCAGCATCGGCCGCAAGGACTCGCTGAGCAACATCGAGGAGACCGGCGAATTCGTCTGGAACCTGGCGACGCGCCCGCTGGCCGACGCCATGAACGCCAGCTGCGTCGCCGCGCCGCGCGGTGTCAACGAGTTCGAACTGGCCGGCCTCACGCAGGTGCCCTCGCTGCGCGTGGCGCCGCCGCGCGTGGGCGAAAGCCCCGTGGCCTTCGAGTGCAAGCTGTCGCAGCTCGTGCGGCTGCAGGGCGCCGATGGCCAGGCGGTCGACACCTGGCTGGTGCTGGGCGAGGTAGTGCAGATCCACATCGCGCGCACGCTGCTGGTCAATGGCATCTACGACACGGCCGCGGGCCAGCCCATCCTGCGCGGCGGCGGCCCGGCCGACTACTTCGGGTTGGGCGAGAAGTTCCTGATGCGCCGGCCACGCTGAGCGCCAGGCACCGGGCGGCGGCCGCTCAGAACGTGTGAATGAACTGGTCGCGCCCACGACGGGGTGCGGCGGGCCGCAGGCGAAGGCGCAGGCCGCCGCCCGGGCTGGTGCCCGGGCAAGGACTGCAACGCACGCATGTGGCCTGGCGTGCCCTGGCCCGCAGGGCGAGACCCCGGGCGCGGCGATCCTGCTGGATGCAGGTGTTCATTGGGGGTTTCGCGTGGGTGTGAGCGGTTCGTTCACACGTTCTCAGAGGGCCGCCGTGGTGGTCTCGAGCTGGGCCAGGTGCCGCGCGACGCGGCCCACGAAGTTCTGCGTCACATGCGGCAGCACGCGCTGCGCGGGCACCAGGATACCGACCTGCAGCGCGTTGAGCGCGGGCAGCGCAAACGGCCGCCACAGCAGCTCGCCGCTGCGCAGCTCGTTCACGAAGGCGATCTTGGAGAAGCACGAAATGCCCTGCCCCGCCTTGATCAGGCGCTTGAGCACGGGCGTGGAGTTGCAGGTGGCCGCGGGCTCCATCTCGTCCCAGAAGGCCGCGAACTCGGGCGAGACCGAGGCGCTGATCACGGGATGCGCGCTGGAGCGCAGGAAGGGGTAGGCCGCGCAGTCCTTGAGCTGCAGCTGCTCGTGGCGCGCGAGCGGATGGCCGGGCGGCATCACGATGCCGATCGGCAGCGCGGCCAGCCGCTCGGCCCTCACGGTGGCGGGCAGGCGGCTCACGAAGCACAGGCCGACGTCGGCCTGGCCCGAGGCCACGAGCTGCGGCACGTCCATGGGCTGGACCGCCGTGATGTGGTAGGAGACAGCGGGGAAGATCTGGAAGAACTCCTCCACCGTGGTGGGCAGCAGCTCCTCGAACATCGAGTCCATCGCGGCCACCTTGACATGGCCCGTGCGCTCGCCGCGCAAGGCGTCCAGCTCGGTGCGCATGACCTGGAACGCGTGCATGGTTTCCTGCACATGCTTGAGCAGGCGCTCGCCGGCCGGGTTCAGGCGCAGCCCCGCCGGCAGGCGGTCGAAGAGCTCCACCCCGAGCTCGTCTTCCAGCTTCTTGATCTGCCGGTTGATGGCGCTGGCCGCCACGAACAGGTTGTCAGAGGCCTTGCGGACCGAGCCGCAGCGCGCCACCTCGGTGAAGTACTTCAGGATGCTGGCATGCATCGCGGACCCTTGTCTCCGATCTCATCGAGCGGCCCCGGCAGACTTTGCCGCGGCCACAACCGCCGGATGATCGCATGCCACCGGCCCGACATCGGCCGCCCCGCCGGGGTCGCCCAGGCCACTGACCTCGGCCGAGAAGAACTCGCGGTTGATCGCCACGTAGTCCGCCAGGTGCGCGGGCAGGCGCGAGGCCTCGTAGATGGCCTGGGTCGGGCAGGCCGAGACGCAGATGCCGCAATCGATGCAGGCGTCGGGGTGGATGTAGAGGGTGCGCTCGCCCTCGTAGATGCAGTCGACGGGGCAGCAGGCGACGCAGGCGCCGTCCTTCACGTCGATGCAGGCGTCGGTGATCACGTGGGGCATGGACGGCTCCTGCGGTGGCCAACGCCGGGCACTCAGCGGCCCTGCCAGCGCGGCGCGCGCTTCTCACGGAAGGCGCGCACGCCCTCGCCCGCGTCCTCGGACTGCAGCGCGCGCACCAGCGCGGGCAGGCGCATGCGGTGCGCGTCGGCCGGCGCCAGCTGGCCGGTCTCGCGCACCACCTGCTTGATGGCGCGCAGCGACAGCGGCGCACAGGCCAGCAGCTGGCGCGTCCAGCGCTGCACGGCCGCATCGAGCCCGGCGCGTGGCACGACCTCGTTGACCAGGCCCATGGCCAGCGCCTCGGCGGCCGGCACGCGGCGCGCCGTGAGCATCATGCCCATGGCCTGGCGGTAGGCGATCTGGCGCTGCAGCAGCAGCATGCCGCCGTCCAGCGGCAGCCGGCCCACCAGCGGCTCGGGCAGGCCGAAGCTGGCCTCCTCGCAGGCGACCACGAGGTCGCAGCCCAGCACCATCTCGAAGCCACCGCCCAGCGCGAGGCCGTTGACGCGCGCGATCACGGGCACGTCGAGCGTCTCGCGCAGCGCGATGCCGCCGAAGCCGCCGGGCCGCGCGGCAGCCCAGTACTCCAGGCCCGTGAGGTTGGCATCGCTCTTGAGGTCCGCACCCGCGCAGAAGGCGCGCTCGCCCGCGCCCGTCAGCACGACCACGCGCACATCGTCGCGGCGCTCGATGTCGGCCCAGATCTCCAGCAACCGGGTCTCGGTGGCACGGTCCACCGCGTTCAGCACCGCGGGCCGGTCCAGCGTGACGGTGGCCACATGGTCGGCGACCGTG
>DATKFT010000007.1:0-7401 GCA_035544335.1 Pseudorhodoferax sp. | reverse complement strand
GTCGTGCCCTGGTTGAGGTCACCGGCGGCCAGCTGCGCCCGGCCCACTGCGTCCAGCATCATGGGGTTGTCCGGCAGCACCCCGATGCCGGTCTGCGCGATCGAGAGGGCCTGGGTGGCGTCGTTTTGCTGCAGCAGGTAGTCCACCAGCATCACGCGCGGTGCGACCTCGGTGGGCTCTGCCGCAATGGCGCGTGTCAGCAGGTCGCTGACCTGCTTCTTGTTGTCGCCAGGCTGGCGTGCCTGCATCTCGGCCAACGCGAGCATGGCGCGCGAATTCTTGGGCTCGCGCGCCAACAGCTCTTCGAAGCGCTTGCGCGCCTGCTCCGGCTTCTTTTCGGCCAGGTCCACGGTCGCCAGGCTCGCGATCGACGGGAAGTAGTTGGGGTTGTGCACCAGCGAGGCCTCGAAGCTCTTGCGCGCGCCGCTCAGGTCGTTCTTGGCCAGCAGGATGCGCCCACGCAGCTGGCCCGTCACGGGCACGTTCGGCGTCTTCTTCTCCAGGCCGTCGATGGCCTGCAAGGCCTTGTCCATCTCGCCGCGGCGCATGTGCGCGCTGATCAAAGCCATGTCGGCCGAGGTGCCAGTGTCCGTCGCGGCGATGTCCTGCAAGCGCTCCAGGCCTGCATCCATGCGACCACCGGCCATCTGCGCCAGCGCCAGCGCCGTGCGCTTGGCACCATCCTTCGGGTCCAGCTTGCTCGCACGCGCGAAGAAGGCTTCCGCGCGTGCGGGATCACCGTTCATGAGCTGCACCTCACCTGCCAGTGCGAGCAAGGCGGGATCGGTGGTCTGGTCGTTGACCAGCGAGGAAATCGTGGTCTGCGCCTTGGCCGGCTGGCCCGAGCGCAGGTAGGCCGACACGAGCCAGCGCCTGGCCATCTGCAGGCCGGGCTCGGCCTGCACCGCCTTGGACAGGTATTCCTCGGCCGTGAGAAGCGCATTGCGCTGCAGGTCGATACCGCCGGCCAGCTCCAGCGCACGCGGATTGGACGGCGCGATGCGCAGCAGCTCCTGCACCAGCTGCCGTGCCGTGGTCAGGTCGCGCTTGACATAGGCGAGCTGCGCATCGAGGTAGATGGTCTCGGGATGCTTGGGCAGCAGCTTCTTGAGTTCGGCCAGATCCTTGCCGGCCTCGTCGAACTTGGCCTGGCGCGTCAGCAGACCGATGCTGCCGAAGTAACCACGCCCATCGCCCGGCTGGGCCTCGATCGCCTTGCGGTAGGCCGCCAGCGCGCCATCGGGATCGTTCTTGACGAACTGCAGCACGTCGGCCTTGAAGCGCCACGCGTCGCCGTTCTTGGGGTCGCGCTCGACCAGTGCGTCGGCCTGGGCGAGCGCGCCGTCCACGTCGCGCTCTGCCAGCTTTTGACGCGCCTGCAGCAGCAGCGCCGTGGGATTCTGCGGCTCGGCCGCCAGTGCCTTGTTCAACGCCTCGCGCGCCGCCCCCGCGTTGCGTTCGGCACCGTAGGCCGACGCCAGGCTGGTCTGCAGCTCGGCGATCGCCGGAGCCGTGGCGAGCTGCGTCGCGCCGAACTCGTCGATCAGCTTCTTGTTCTGGCCCTGTTGCAGCAAGGCGCGCGCCAGCTTGGGGATGACCTTGTCATCGGGCTGCTTGAGCTCGCGCGCCTTGCGCAGCTCGATCTCCGCCGCGCCGGGATCGCCGCCGGCCAGCAGCGCCGTTCCCAGCAGCAGCCGCGCCTCGGCCGAATCGGGCTGCTTCTGCAGCACGTTTTTGATCTGGATCGTGGCCGCCTTGTAGTCGTTCTTGGCCATGTAGTCTTTGGCCGAGGACAACAGCGACTCGGGGTTGTCCCCGCACCCTGCGAGCAACAGGGCCGTGACGGCCGCAACGGCCAGGGAAGCAAATGGGGATGTGGGGCGTTGCATGGGACAACTTCCTGGTGGGATGGTCGGAACCGGCAGGTCTACTTCAGACCCAGCCGGTGCATCAGGTCGTACAGCGTGGGGCGGCTGACGCCCAGGAGTTCGGCGGCCCTGACGATGTTGCCGTTGACGCGGCCGAGCGCGGTGATGATGGCCTTGCGTTCCGCGGCATCGCGCACCGCGCGCAGGTCCAGCGCCGGGTCCAGGCCTTCGATCGCTTCGGCCGGCGGTGCCAGGCCGATGTCGTCGAGCGCGATCTGGTTGCCATCGGCCATGATCACAGCGCGCTTGATGCAGTTCTCCAGTTCACGGATGTTGCCAGGCCAGGTGTGGGCCTCGATCGCGCGCACGGCGTCGTCGCCCAGACTGACCGAACCACGGTTCTGCTCCTGCGCGAAGCGGCGCACGAAGGCATGGGCCAGCAGCGCGGCGTCGCCCACGCGCGTGCGCAGGGGCGGAATGTTGACCACGATCTCGGCGAGCCGGTAGAACAAGTCCTCGCGGAAGCGGTTCTCCTTGCTCAAGGCCTTGAGGTCCTGGTGCGTGGCACACACGATCCGCACGTCGACCGGGATCTCCTGGCGCCCGCCCACGCGCTCGATCGTGCGCTCCTGCAGGAAGCGCAGCAGCTTGGCCTGCAGCGGGAACGGCAGGTCGCCGATCTCGTCCAGCATCAGCGTGCCGCCGTTGGCCGTCTCGATCTTGCCGATGGTCGTCTTGGCCGCGCCCGTGAAGGCGCCCTTCTCGTAGCCGAACAGTTCGCTCTCGAGCAGGTTCTCGGGGATCGCGGCGCAGTTGATGGCGACGAACTTGCCGTTGCGCCGCGGCGATGCCTGGTGCAGCCCCTTGGCCAGCACCTCCTTGCCCGTGCCGCTCTCGCCGAGCAACATCACGGTCGCGGTGCTGCTCGCCACCTTCTCGATGGTGCGGCAGACCCGCAGCATCTCGGGGTCGCGCGTGATCAGGCCACCCAGCGCATCGGGCTGCTGCATCGAGCGCAGGCGGCGGTTTTCCTTCTGCAGCTCGAACAGCCGGAAGGCCCGGTCGATGGTCAGGTTCAGCACGTCCGGGTCGAACGGCTTGGGCATGAAGTCGTAGGCCCCCATGGCCACGGCCCGCAGCGCGTTGGTCTGGTCGTTCTGGCCCGTCAGCACGATGACCTTGGTGTCGGGCTCGACGGCCAGGATCTGCTCGAGCAGCTTGAAGCCCTCGCTGACCGAATCCGCATCGGGCGGCAGGCCCAGGTCCATCGTGACCACGGGCGGTGCATGCCTGCGCATCTGCACGAGGGCGGACTCGCGGTCCTGGGCGAGGACCGACTCGAAGCGGTCCAGCGACCACTTGATCTGCTTTTGCAGCGCCGGATCGTCTTCGACGATCAGCAAGGCGCGCATCTTTTCTGAACTCATGTGTTCTCCACGGTCTGCAGGTCCGAGGTCGTGTGGGCATCGAACAGCGGCAGCAAGATCCTGATCACCGTGCCGCGGCCGAGTTCGCTGTCCACCTGGATCTTTCCGCCCAGCTCCTGCACATACTGATAGCTTTCGTAGGCGCCGATGCCCATGCCCGCCTGCTTGGTGGTCTGGAACGGCTTGAACAAGCGCTCGCGCACGAACTGCTCGGACATGCCGCGCCCCGTGTCGCCGACCTCGACCAGCGCCATGCCCACCTCGCGCCGCAGGTGGAGCCAGACGCGCGCCGTCGGCTCAGTGGCATCGAAGGCGTTCTGCACCATGTGTCCGATGATGCGTTCGAGCCGTTCGTCGTGGCCACGCGCCACGAGTTGCTCGTCCAGATCGAGCTCCAGCTGTCGGCCGCGGCCGGCCGCGACCCGGTCGATGCGCTTGGCGATCGCCGCCAGCCCCACACCGTGCACGGTGCCCGTCGGCGTTGCTCCTTCGCGCAATTGGAGCATCAGCTGACGCATCTTGTCCAAGGAATTCTCCACGGTCATGAGCATGTCCTGCTGAAACTCCGGGTTGCCCTGCAAGCGTTTGGCGTTCTTCATCATCAGCGACAACTGCGTCACGATGTTCTTGAGATCATGGACGACGAATGCGGACATCTTGTTGAAAGCGTCGAACTTGCGCACCTCCAGCAAGGCCTCGGTCGCCTGCATCTGGGCCAGGAAGCTGGCAGCCTGCCGGCCTGCGGTCTTGAGCAGGTCGTTGACCTCCCAGTTCACGTCCACATCGGCGCGTGCACTCGCGAGAATCACGAAACCGGTCAACTCCTCGCCCACCGTCAAGGGAACGATGAGCCAGGCCTGGCGGACATCGTGCAGCCAGCCCGGCAGGACGAGGTCGCCGTAGCGCTGGGGAAAGGACCGGTACTCCTGCAGGTTGATGACCCAGCCGCTGTGCAGCAGGAAACGGCACAGCGCCGAGTCGACCGCCTCCTTGTCTTCGGGTGCGGGCATGTTCCAGGTCGCGGTGCAGCGCAGGGAGTCCTCGCCCGCGCCGCGCAGCCACAGGCAGCCGGCCGGGCTCTCCAGCATGTCTGCCAGGCCGCGGACCACACGCTGGCCCATGGCCAGCGGCGAGCGGCTGCTCGACAAGGTCTGCGTGAAGCGCAGCCATTCCTCGCGGTAGTCGTACCGGTAGCGGAACAGGTGCTTGCCCAGCGTCACGCGCAGCCAGGACCGCACCGTGCCCGACATCACGAGGACCATGAGGCCGACGGACGCGACGGACACCAGGGCCAGCTGCAGCGCGCGGCCCCAGTCGCCGCCGAAGTAGCGCACGTAGTAGCCGACGGCGGAGATGAAGATCAGGTAGGCACCGGCGAGCACCAGCGTGGCCGTGTGCAGCACCGCCGTGCGCGACACCTGCATCTTGCTGATCCAGTCGCTGCGACCGCTCACCGACAGCCACATCAGCGGCACCATCAGCGCGTGCAACAGCCCGCGCACGCTCACCGCATCGAGGTCCGGCCGGTTGAACAGCACAGCCTGCGAGGACAGGTACAGGTCGAACAGGAAGGTGCCGGCCAGAGCCAGGCACAGCGGCTTGACGCTCCAGCGCACCTCGTCGGAGACGTTGCGGTACACCTGCTCGAGCAGGAACAAGGCGAACACCGGCAGCGACATGGCGCTCAGCAGCCGCCACTTCGCCCCGATACCGTAGGTATGGACGCCGAACAGCTCCAGACTCTGGAACACCAGGTTGGAGCCCACGACCAGCACGGCGACCAGGCCGCTCCAGCCGAAGCGCCGCGCAAACGGCACCTGGGCATCGGGTCGCCACATCAGCAGCAGAAAGCCGGTCCAGCCCGCATAGCGCAGGCCGTCGGCCAGCAGCACGGCCTCGTCCAGCCAATCGATGTCGGGCCGCCACAGCATGGCGAGCACCAGGAATGCCCAGGCGGCCGACGCCAGCACGGCCGCCAGCAGAAACCCCAATGGCCGCCCGCGGACCGCTTGCATGACATGCAGCAGCGCCACCGCAAAGGCCGAAAAGGTCAGCCCCGCCAAGCCATGGCTCCAGATGCTCAGCAGGATGTTGGGGCTGTCCACGCGCGCTGTCCTACTCCCGCCGCCGGCCGCGCGGCGCCACGCCGGGCGTCGCCATGCTCAGCGGGCGCCCTTGGCCATCAGCACCACCCCGACGGTTTCGAACAGGATCACGAGGTCGAGAAACAGCGAGTGGTTCTTGACATAGTACAGGTCGTACTGCAACTTTTCAGCCGAGTCTTCCAGCGAGGCGCCATAGTGGTAGCGCACCTGGGCCCAACCCGTCACGCCCGGCTTGACGCTCTGGCGCACGGCGTAATAGGGGATCTCGCGCGTCAGCTGGTCCACGAAGAACGGGCGTTCCGGGCGCGGCCCCACCAGGCTCATGTCGCCGTTGAGCACGGAGAACAGCTGCGGCAGCTCGTCGATACGCACCTTGCGGATGAAGCGCCCCACACGCGTGACCCGGTCGTCCTTGGCCGCCGCGAAGCGCGGACCGTCCTTCTCCGCATCGGTCCGCATGCTGCGGAACTTCACGACGTTGAACAGCCTGCCGTTGAAGCCCACGCGCTCCTGGCGGTAGAAGATCGGGCCCTTGCTTTCGAGCTTGATGGCCAGCGTGGCCAGCAGCATCACGGGCGCGGTCAGCAGGATGAGCACCAGCGCGCAAGCGATGTCGAAGATGCGCTTGACCACCGTCCGCAGGCCGCCCTGGCTGAAGCCGTCGCCAAAGACCAGCCAGCCTGCGGACACCGAGTCGAGCCGGATCTGACCCTTGGTCTTCTCGAAATGGGTCGCCATGTCGACCACGCGCACGCCGTGCAGCTTGCAGTCCAGCAGCTCGCGCAAGGGCATGCTGCCGCCGCGCCGCTCGACCAGGGCCACGACGATCTCGTCGACCTCCAACTCCAGCGCGGTGTCCGTCAGGGACTTGCTCTTGGACAGGATGCCCCAGGCCGAGACCTCGGCCTCGGCCTCGTTCGGACTGGCGTAGTAACCCACCACGTCCACATGGGGATCGTCCTTCTTCAAGGCCCGACCGACCAAGGCCGCACGCGGGCCGGTGCCGAACACCAGCACCCGGTGCCGCAAGGCCGACTGGCGGCCCGAATGGCTGGCGTCCACGCGGTGCACCAGCACCAGCACGAGGCCGACCATGGCGGCCAGCGCCAGCGACTGGCGCCCCTCGATGCCCAAGGGAAGCAGGCCGAAGACCGCGTAGGCCAGGGGAAGCGCCAGCAGCAGCGCCAGCACCGCGCGCGCGCGCGACTGGTTCAGCGAGCGGCCGTGGACACGCTGGTAAAAGCCCATGCTGCCGTTGATGACGAGCATGCCGGTCGCCAGCAGGGCCGTGTAGCCCAACACCGGCACGATCACCGACCAGTCCGCACGGCGCCACAGCAGTTCGGCCAGCACGGCCGCCAGGACCAGCAGGAAATCCAGGCAGACCTGCAGCACCGTGCGGCGGTGCAGGTAGTGGTTGAAGAGCCGGATCATGCGCCTTGCTCCTCGGCCCATGCGCGGGGTGCAGCCTCCAGGGCGCTATTTTTTTGAGTGCCGCTACGTCGAAGTCGAATCATCCGATGCCGTTCCCGGTAAAAGACTGAGCCAGCCGACCACGGCTGTACGGGCCAACAGATACAGCGCAAGCCCCGTCCGTCTCACGCGTGCATCAACTGCTCACCAAACGAACGGATTTTGAGCAAAAACCCAAAGTTCTCCGAACGATTGTAGAAGGCGCAGACGACTTCAGCCGCACCTTCCCGGTCGACAATTAGCGCGTGGTCCGGTGCGGACGCTTTCTCGCATCGCTGGGCACGAACACCTTGCCACCGCCAGCCGGGCGCGCACCCGCGCCCACGCCACGGGGGCCCTCGCCGCGCGCCGCAGGCTGCGCACGCCCTGCGGGCGCAGGACGGGCCTGGCTGCCGAAGCCGCCGCGCTCGCTGCCCGGCCAGGACCCGAAACCACCACGGTCCTGGCCACCACGCGGCGCGCCGAAGCCGCGCCCACGCTCACCGCCGCGCTCGCCACCGCGATCACCACCACGGGGTGCGCCGCGCC
>DATKFT010000006.1:0-4048 GCA_035544335.1 Pseudorhodoferax sp. | reverse complement strand
TCCGAGGGAAAGTTCTTCAGCACGCGGTGCGTGGAGCCGTCCTGCAGGCGGCGCAACTGGTAGGTGTTGCCGGCCCCGTCCGTCTCCGCGATCGGCGTGCTGCTGCCCTCGACATAGCGGTTGTCCAGGAACACCACGCGTGCGCCAGGCGCGAGCGTGGCGTGCAGCCCGCCCAGGAACGCGGCCACACGCTCCAGTGGAATGTGCGAGAACCAGAAGCCGGCGAAGGCCGCGGAAAAGCGCGCCGGCCCGACCGGCAGGCTGTAGGCGTCGCCGACAGCGAAGCACGCGTGCGCGGCCGTGACGCGGTGCCGGGCGATGGCCAGCGTTTGCGCCGACGCATCGATGCCCAGCATCTGCTGCACCACGGGCGCGAGAAAGCGGCTCCAGTGGCCGGTGCCGCAGGCGACCTCGAGCAGGCGGCTGCCCTCGAACACCGTGGATAGCCAGGCCTCGATCGCGCGCAGGTCCGCCTGCCGCTCCGGCTTGTCGTAGACGCGGTCGTACTCCGGCGCCCGGGCGGCGTAGTAGCCCTGTAGGGCGTCTGCGACCATCTGGCGCCGCCGAGGAAAACTAGGCGGCCGGCTTGAACATCGGCAGCATGGCACCGCCTTCGGCCGCCTTGAACACCAGCTCCACGCGCTGGCCGATGGCCAGCGCGTCGAGGTCGCAGTCCACGATGTTGGTCATCATGGTCACGCCCTCGTCCAGCCGCACATAGGCCATGGCGTAGGGCACGGGGCCGACGCGGCGGCACACCGTGAAGCTGTAGATGGCGCCCTTGCCGGCCGAAGGCTTGAAGGCCGTGCGGTCGGACATGCAGAACGGGCACTGCGTGCGCGGGTACCAGTGCGGCTTGCCGCAGTCCTCGCAGTGGCGCACCAGCAGCTGGCCGGCCGCGGTGCCGGCCCAGAACTCGGCGTTGTCGGGGTAGACCACGGGCGCGGGCCAGGCGCGGTCTTGTGCCATCGTCGTCATCTCAAGCCCTTTCCATGATCAAGGTGGCGCTGCCGTGGCGCGAGCCGAGCAGCCCGCCCGTGCCCTGCGCGAGCGCGAGGCCGCAGTTCTTCACCTGCACGGCAGGGTGCGCCTCGCCGCGCAGCTGGCGCACGGCCTCGATGACTTTGGTGATGCCGCCGCGGTTGGCCGGGTGGTTGTTGCACAGGCCGCCGCCATCGGTGTTGACGGGCAGCTTGCCCACGCCCGCGATCAGGTTGCCGTCGGCCACGAAGCGACCGCCTTCGCCCTTCTTGCAAAAGCCCAGGTCCTCGAGCTGCATGAGCACGGTGATCGTGAAGCTGTCATAGATCGAGGCGTACTGGATGTCGGCGGGCGTCACGCCGGCCTCCTCGAACGCACGCGGACCGGACCACACGGCGCCCGAGTACGAGAGGTCGATGTTGCCGCTCTCCTGGCCCTTGAGCGCCTCGCCCGCGCCAAGCACGTTGACGATGGGGCGCTTGAGGCTGCGCGCGATCTCGGGCCGCGTGACGACCAGCGCGCCGCCGCCGTCGCTGACCACGCAGCAATCGAGCTTGTGCAGCGGGTCGGAGATCATGGGCGAGTTGACGACGTCCTCGACCGTGACCACGTCGCGCAGCATGGCATGCGGGTTGTGCTGGGCGTGGTGCGACATGGCGACCTTGATCCAGGCCAGCTGCTCGGCCGTCGTGCCCCAGTCGTGCATGTGGCGCATGGCCACCATGGCGTACATGTTGACCGTGACCGGGCCGAACGGCGCCTCGAAGGGCTGGTCGGGCAGGTTGGGGCCCCAGTTGCGCGGCTGCGTGCCGCTGGAGGCTTCCGAGCGCGGGCGGCCGGCCAGCGTGATCAGCGCCACGTTGCACTTGCCCGCGGCGATCGCCTGGGCCGCATGGCTGACGTGGGCCAGGTAGGACGAGCCGCCCATGTCGGTCGAGTCCACATGGCGCGGGTGCAGGCCGATGTGGTCGGCGATGTTCAGCGCGCCCAGGCCGGGCGCGTCGCCGGCGCAGAAGTAGCCGTCCACGTCGGCGAGCGTGAGGCCGGCGTCCAGCAGCGCGCCGCGTGCGACCTCGGCATGCAGCTGGGCCACGGTCTTGTCGGGCGCCTTGCGCGTGGGGTGTTCGTAGGCCCCGACGATGCAGGCCTTGCGTTGGATGCTCATGGGTTGTCTTCTCCCGGGGATCGGTAGGGGTGGCAGCACACGATCATCGCAGCGGCGGCGCCGCATGGCCGTCGCCGCCGCGACGTGGGCGGCGACGGCCTGCACTACAGGCTCACTGCATCTGCTGCAGGTTGCCGATGCGCACCAGCATTTCGGTGAACATCTGCATGTCGGCGTCCAGGTCCACGACTTCCTTGAACTCCTTGGCGTTGTGCGCCGTGTACTTCTTGCCGGGCATGGCCGGGCCGAAGTTGATGGCGTTGGGCATGAGCTTGGCCGTGGTGCTGCCTGCGGTGGAGACGGGCTCGGCCGGCAGGCCGGTGGTGTCACCGAACACGTTCAGCAGCGTAGACAGCCAGGCGCCCTTGGGGTCGCGCGCCATCCAGTTGCCCTGGCTGTGGCTGACCTCGGCCGCGATGGCGTTGGCCGTGGCCCAGGCCTTGACCTTGGCCTGCGTGGCAGCCGACAGCGCCTCGGGCGTGTTGCCGCGCGGCATGCGCACGTTGGCCGTGACCGACACCTTGCCGGCGCTCAGCTGGACCACCGTGGGCGACATGGTCAAGGGGCCCATGAAGCTGTCGGCGTAGGCCAGGCCCATCTTGTTGCCCAGGTAGTCCAGGCCGAACAGCTCGACGATGTAGCGGTTGGCCTGCGTGAAGCCGTTGTCCACGAGGTTCAGGCCGCTGCTGTGCAGGAACAGGGCCAGGCGGGGCAGCGGGTTCACGCCCTCTTCGGGCCGCGAGCCGTGCGCCGAGGAGCCCGTCACCTTGACATCCACGCCCGTGGCGTCGGCCACGGCACCGATGGTGAACTTGCCGCCCTGGCCTTCGTACTGGCCGATGAAGCCCGGCACCGCGGCCAGGATCTGTGCCGCAAGTGCCGCCGGGGTGGCGGACTGCAGACGCGCCGTGGCGGTCTCGGGAATGGCGCTGGCGGACGCAGCGCCCGCCATCGCCGTGATCGTCGCCGCACCGGCGGCGGGGGTGCCGACCACGGCCGCGGGGAAGGTCGCGCGCAGCGAGCCCGAGCCCTTCTCGGCCACGACGGCCGGGTACTTGCTGTCGAGCACGATGTTGTACTCGGGCAGCGGGGTCTGTTGCTGGTAGTAGCGCATGCCGTCGCCGCCGCTCTCCTCCGTCGTCTCGATCATGAGGCGGATCGTGCGCGACAGCGGCAGGCCGCTCTCCTTCACGGCCTTCATGGCGTAGAGCACGGTGGCGATCGAGCCCTTGTCGTCGATGCTGCCGCGGCCGTAGAGAAGGTCGCCCGCGGGGCCGCCCACGCGCGTGAGCTTGAAGGGGTCGAGCTTGGTGCCGTCCTCCAGCACCCATTCCTCGGGCACCACGGGCACCACGTCGCCGTGCGTCAGGATGCCGAACTCGTCCTTGCCGGTGCCGGGCAGCTTGACCTCGAAGATGCGGTTGTCCACGTTGCGGTACTGCAGGCCGAAATCGCCGGACATCTTGGCCACGAGCTGGCCCAGCGCGATGATGTGGGGGTCCTCGTAGGGCGGCACGCTGCCGCGCACCGTGGGCAGGGCCACCATCTTGGCGGTTGCATCGATCACGCCGGCCTGGTTGGCCAGGCGGTTGTGCAGGCCCAGCAGGCGGCTCACGTTCAGCAGGTCATCGCCGGCCAGCACGGCCTTGTCCTTGTAGCGCTGCACCAGCGGACGCAGGCCGGGCCGGTCCTGGGCCACCTGGTCCAGGAAGGCCGCGAAGCTGCCGGGTGTCGCGCCGGCCTGGCGCGCGACGATCTGGTCGAGGTCGGCCTTCTTGAGCGTGCCGACGAAGGCCGGCGCTTCGTCGCTGCCCCCTCCGCAAGCGCTCATGGACAGCGCGGCGGCTGCGGCTGCAGCAGCCGTGGCTGCCCACCATTTTTTTTGCATTCAGTGCTCCTTGG
>DATKFT010000005.1:0-13584 GCA_035544335.1 Pseudorhodoferax sp. | reverse complement strand
CGGCCCGCACGCGCTGATGCCCCTGGTCGTTGGCGCGTTCGGCGCGCGCGGAAAAGCCCGCCGCCCGCAGCCGGGCCAGCGCATCGCGCGCGTTGTCGGGCTGGGCGAAGATGCCGATCTGCACCGCGTAGCGCGCGCCATCGGCGGTGGCGCTCGCCCGGGAGGCTGGCGGCGACGCAGGAGGCGGGGCCGGCACGGGCGTGGCGGCTGCGCTGCGCGTGTCTGGAGCTGTCGGGGCGGCCGGCGCCGCTTCGGGCGTCGGCATGGGTTGCACGGGCGATGACGGCTCCGGCTCCGGCTGCGGCTGAGGCAGCGCGGCAACCGGTGCAGGTTCAGGGGCAGGGGCAGGGGCAGGGGCAGGGGCCGCGTCGGGTGAGGCCGCAGCGGGCGCCGACATCGGTTTGGCCGCGGTGGCCGCGGTGGCCGTGCGCTGGGCCGCGGCCGACACAGGGTCGGGCACCGAGGCGCGCAGTGCCTGCCCCAGGCCCGCCAGCAAGGCCAGCACCGCCGCGCCCCAGGCCAGCATGGCAGCCCAGCGGCGCAGGGCCCCCGGCTGGCTGCGCTGCAGCTGCGCACAGGCGGCCGCGACGCTGGCCTGCGATTGCACGGCCTGCACGATGCGGCGGTTGCTGACGCGGTGGTACAGCGCTTCGGCGCCCCAGCCCCAGCCCAGCGAGGCCAGCGCCAGCAGCGCGAGCACCAGCGCGCCGAGCGCCGCGCTGCCGGCACCGAACACGAGCCGGGCCAGGCCCAGCACGAGCAGGCCGCCCAGCAGCGCCGCACAGGCCCAGAGCGCGGCCAGGCCGAACAGGCCGCGCCAGGCCAGCCAGGCCGGCGCGCATGCGCAGGCGCCCCAGTGCCAGCAGGCTTGCGTGCGGGTCCCGGCATCGCGCGCCTGGAAGCGGCGCAGGTAGTGGTCCTGGGGATCCGGGCCCAGCGCAGCGCGGTACAGCTGAGCGGAAACGTCCTGCGGGCCATCCTCCGGGCCCTGGGGTCCAGTGGCGTGTTGCACGGCGCAAATGTCGCACAACTACACTGTCCCAACGCCGATCGCGCGCGTTGGGAGACATCCGCGTCCATGAACTCCGCCTTGCCCAGAACGCAGTCTGCGGACGCGCGCATCGTGCTGGACGCAGCGGCGGTGGTCTGCGAAGCCAACGGCCAGGCGGCCCGGCTGCTGCGGCGGTCCGTGGCCGCGCTGCGCGGCCAGCGGCTGCAGGCGGTGTTCCATGCGCCGGGCGACGCGGTCTTCGCCTCCGAATGCACCTGGGCCCTGCGCGAGCGCTGTCCGGTGGCCTTCGAGGCGCATGCGGTCAGCCTGGGCCGCTGGATCGAGGTGCTGGCGCAGCCCATCGACGGCGGGCGGCTGCAGGTGCTGCTGCGCGACGTGTCCCAGCGCAAGAAGGGCTCCGACACCCTGCGCGAGGGCGAGGAGCGCTACCGCCACCTCGTGCGCGCGATGGCGGACGCGGTCTGGGACTGGGACCTGCAGGCCAGCACGGTCTGGTGGAGCGATGGCGCGGTGCGCCTCGTGGGCGCGCTGGCCCGGGCCTGGTCGGGCGGTGGCCGCAACTGGCTGGCCGACGTGCACCCCGACGATGCCGCGCGCGTGCGCGGCGCGCTGGGCGCGGCCATGGCCGGCACGGCCGACACCTGGACGGAGGACTTCCGGCTGCAGCGCGCCGATGGCGTGGTCGTGCCCGTGAGCTGCCGCGCCTACCTGATCCGCGACGCGGGCGGGCGGGTGCGCCGCATGGTCGGCGGCCTGTCGGACGTCACGCTGCGCCTGCAGGCCGACCGCGAACTCGCGCGGCTCAGCCGGGCCCAGCGCATGCTGAGCGCTTGCAACGAGACCTTGATCCGTGCCGATTCGGAGGCCAGCCTGTTGCGCGGCGTCTGCCAGGTCTCGGTGGAGATCGGCGGCTATGCCATGGCCTGGGTCGGCTACGCCCGCGAGGACGCCGCGGGCAGCATCGACGTCATGGCCCACGCGGGCAACGAGGCCGGCTTCATGCAGGGCATCGCGATGTCCTGGCGCGAGGACGGCCCCAACGGGCAGGGGCCGGCCGCCCGCACCGTGCGCAGCGGCCAGCTCGTGATCGTGGAGGACATCGCCAAGGACCCGGCCTTCGCGCCCTGGCTGGCCGATGCGCAGGCCAGCGGCTTTCGCGGCGTGGCCTGCCTGCCGCTGCGCGACAGGCACCGCACCTTCGGCTTCTTCTACCTGTACGCGCCCGACGTGGTGCAGATCGGGCACGACGAGATTGCGCTGCTGCAGGAGCTGGCCAACAACCTGGCCTTCGGCATCGGCAACCTGCGCACGCAGCAGCAGCAGCGCCAGCTGCACGCGGCGGTGCTGCAGGTGGCCGCCGCGGTGTCGTCCGCATCGGGCGATGCGTTCTTCCGGCAGATGGCGCAGCACATGGCGCAGGCCGTCGGCGCGCGGGCGGCCTTCATCGGGCGCCTGAACAACACGAACCTCGCCACCATCCGCGGCATCGCCTCCGTGGTCGACGGGCGCTTTGGCGAGAGCACCGACTTTCGCCTGCTCGGCACGCCGGCCGAGCCGCTGCTGCACGAGCCGAGCTGCTACACGGAGACGCTGCCGGAGCCCTCGCCCGCGATGGCGCGCGCGCTGGGCGACTTCCGCGTGGGCGCCTATGCGGGCGTGCGGCTCGAGGACTCCGCCGGCGGCCTGCTGGGCATGCTGGTCACCATGTTCGCCTCGCGGCCGCCCGACGTGGAGCTGGTGCTGTCCACGATGCAGATCTTCGCCGCGCGCGTGGCGGCCGAGATCGAGCGCCAGGAGCAGGACCGGCGGCTGCGCCGCCTCGCCTCGCTGCTGGACCTGGCCCAGGACGCGATCGTGGTCTACGGCATGGACCTGCAGGTGCTGTTCTGGAGCCAGGGCGCCGAGCGGCTGTACGGCTGGCGGGCCGCCGAGGTCGGCGCGGACTTCCGCGTGGCGCGGCTGCAGCGCGACGTGGCCGCGTTCGAACAGGCGCTGCACGCCGTGCACGCGCAGGGCGAATGGAGCGGCGAGCTGCAGCAGAGCCGACGCGATGGCTCCGGCGTGACGGTGGGCGCGCGCTGGACGCTGGTGCGCGACGACCAGGGCGCACCGGAATCGGTGCTCGCGATCCACACCGACATCACGGCGCACAAGCAGGCCGAGCAAGAGATCCGGCAGCTGGCCTTCTTCGACCCGCTGACCCAGCTGCCGAACCGGCTGCTGCTGACGGACCGGCTGCAGCAGGCGCTGGCGGCCGAGCACCGCAGCGGCAGCGGCGGCGCGCTGATGTTCATCGACCTGGACAACTTCAAGACCCTGAACGACACGCTGGGCCATGGCATGGGCGACCTGCTGCTGCAGCAGGTGGCCGACCGGCTGCGCGAGAGCGTGCGGGACAGCGACACCGTGGCGCGCCTGGGCGGCGACGAATTCGTCGTGATGCTGGAGGACCTCGGGCAGGACCCGCAGGTCCTGGCCCAGCACGCGCGCCAGATCGGCGAGAAGATCCTGGCCGCGCTGAACACGCCGTTCGCGCTGGCGGGCAACGAACACCTGTCGACCTGCAGCATCGGGGTGGCGCCTTTCCACCGCCACAACGGCGGCGTGGGCGAGTTGCTCAAGCAGGCCGACATCGCGATGTACCAGGCCAAGGCGGCCGGGCGCAACACGCTGCGCTTCTTCGATCCCGGCCTGCAGGCCGCCGTGTCGGCGCGCGCCGCGCTGGAGGCCGAACTGCGCGTGGCGCTGGCCCGCAACGCGCTGGCGCTGCACTACCAGCCGCAGGTCGACGCCGACGGCCGCGTGACCGGCGTGGAAGCGCTGGTGCGCTGGCCGCACCCGCAGCGCGGCACGATCGCGCCGGCCGAGTTCATCCCGATGGCCGAGGACACGGGCCTGATCCTGCAGCTCGGGCGCTGGGTGCTGCGCCAGGCCTGCTTCCAGCTGGCCCGCTGGGCCAAGGACCCGGACACCGCGCAGCTCACCATGTCGATCAATGTCAGCGCGCGCCAGTTCCGGCACCCCGACTTCGTGGCCCAGTGCGCCAGCGTGCTGGCGCGCACGCGCGCCGACGGACGGCGCCTGAAGTTCGAGCTGACCGAAAGCCTGCTCATCGAGGACATGGAGACGACCTCGGCCAAGATGGCCTCGCTCAAGGCCCATGGCGTGGGCTTTGCGCTGGACGACTTCGGAACCGGCTACTCCTCGCTGGCCTACCTGCGCCGTCTGCCGCTGGACCAGATCAAGATCGACCAGTCCTTCGTGCACGCGCTGGGCCGCGATGCCAACGACGATGCCCTCGTGCGCACCATCATCGGCCTGGCCAGGAGCCTGGGCCTGCAGGTCACGGCCGAGGGCGTGGAGACGGCGGCGCAGCGCGCCTTCCTGCTCAGCGAGGGCTGTCGCAACTACCAGGGCTACCTGTTCAGCCGGCCGCTGCCGCCGGCCGCGCTGGCCGACTACCTGGCCGGTGTGGGGGCGTCGGCCGCGACCTGGACCAGGCAGTCGTAGAAGGTCGGCCCGCGTCCCATGTCGGTCAGCGCCTGGCTGGTCAGCTCGTTCACGTTGCGCCCGTCCATGGCGAGCTTGCGCCACCAGATCCCGAGGCCGTGGACCACGCCCTCGCGTGCGCGCGTGGACACGGCCGCGCGGCAGCGGTAGGCGCCGCGCGCGTTGAACACGCGCACCGTGCTGCCGTCTGCGATGCCGCGCGCGGCCGCGTCGGCGGGATGGATCTCCAGCAGCTGCTCGCCCTCGATGGCGCGCAGGCTGGCCACGTTGACGAAGCTGGAGTTCAGGAAGTTGCGCGCGGGCGGCGAGACCATGGCCAGCGGATAGTCGGCCGAGCTGCCGATCGCCTCGTGGTTGGGCAGGTGGTCGGGCAGGCCATCCTGGCCCTGGGCCGCGAGCCGGCTGCTCCAGAACTCGCAGCGGCCCGAGGGCGAGGGGAAGCCACCGGTGGCGAACGGCGCCTCGGGCAGCGCCAGCGTGGCAAAGCCGTCGCGCAGCAGCGCGTCGAAGTCCACCACATCGCCGAAGGCCTGGCGGCACAGCGTCTCGTCGTCGTCCTGCAGGCAGGGGTCGGTCAGGCCCATGTGCGCAGCCAGCGCGCGGAAGATGGCCGTGTTGGGCCGGGACTCGCCCAGCGGCGCGATGGCCGGGCGGTTCAGCAGCACGTCGGTGTGGCCGTAGGCGCAATGGATGTCCCAGTGCTCCAGCTGCGTGGTGGCCGGCAGCACGTAGTCGGCATGGTCGGCCGTGTCGGTCAGGAAATGCTCCAGCACCACGCAGAACAGGTCCTCGCGCGCGAAGCCGCGCGCCACCTTGGCCGATTCGGGTGCCACGGCCACGGGGTTGCTGTTGTAGACCACCACGGCCTCGATGCGCGGGCCGAACGCGGCATCGCCCGGGTGCAGCAGCGCGTCGCCGATGGTGCTCATGTTGACCGTGCGCGGCCGGCGGTCCCCGAGCAGGTCGGGCCGCTGCAGGGCCGCGCGCTGCACAGGGTACAGGCCCGAGCTGCTCAGCAGCACGCCGCCCGCGCGCTGGCGCCAGGCGCCGATCAGTGCGGGCAGGCAGGCCACGGCGCGCACGGCATTGCCGCCGCCGCGGGCGCGCTGCACGCCGTAGTTCATGCGGATCGCGGCCGCGCCGGTCTGGCCTGTGCGGCAGGCGCCGTAGTCGCGCGCGAGCCGCTCGATCTGTTCCTGCGGCACGCCGCAGACTTCGGCCGCGCGCGCGGGCGGCCACTGCAGCGCGCGTTCGCGCAGCTGCTCCCAGCCCAGCGTGTGCGCGCGCAGGTAGTCGTGGTCCAGCCAGTCGTGCACGATGAGTTCGTGCATGAGCGCCAGGGCCAGCGCCGCGTCAGTGCCGGGGCGCAGCGCGATGTGCTCGTGGCACTTGTCGGCCGTCTCGGTGCGGCGCGGGTCGATGCAGACCAGCCGCGCGCCGTGGCGCTTGGCCTCCTGCGCGTAGCGCCAGAAGTGCAGGCTGCTCGCGATCGCGTTGCTGCCCCAGATCAGGATGAGCCTGGCCTCGGCGAAGAACTCCACGCGCATGCCGACCCGGGCGCCCAGGGTCTGCGTGAGCGCCTCGCCGCCGGCCGAGGAGCAGATCGTGCGGTCCAGCAGCGAGGCGCCCAGACTGTGGAAGAAGCGCGCTGCGATGCTCTCGCCCTGAACCAGGCCCATGGTGCCTGCATAGCTGTAGGGCAGAACGGCTTCGGGCGCGCGCGCCGCGATGGCCGACAGGCGCGCGGCGATGTCGTGCAGCGCCTCGTCCCAGCCCACGGGCACGAACTGGCCCGCACCCTTGGGGCCCACGCGCTTGAGCGGGGTCAGCAGGCGTTCGGCGTGGTAGCTGCGCTCCACATAGCGCGAGACCTTGGTGCACAGCACTCCGCCCGTGTGGGCGTGCGCGGCATTGCCCTGGACGCGCGTGGCGACGCCGTCCACCACGGTGGTGACGAGCGCGCAGGTGTCGGGGCAGTCGTGCGGGCAGGCGCCGCGCACCTGGCCGTTGCGGGGGACATCGAGAGCGCTGGACATGGCATGGTCCTCCGGGGCGCGTGGGCGTCGATCAGGCGATGGCCGCAGCGCTGGCCAGGCCGCGCACGAAGGCTTCGCAGCGCGCGAGCTGCTCCAGGCCCACGAACTCGTCGGGCTGGTGCGCCTGCTGGATGCTGCCAGGGCCGCAGACCACGGTGGGAATGCCGGCGCCCTTGAACAGGCCGGCCTCGGTGCCGAAGGCCACCAGCGTGGTCTGCGCCGCGCCCGACAGCCGCAGCGCCAGGCGCGTGACGGCATCGTCGGCCGATCCCAGAAAGCTCGGGATCTCGCAGATGGTCTCGAAGCGAAAGCCCGCGTCGGGCGCGACCTGGCGCATGGCCGGCTCCAGCGCGCGCGCATGGGCGAGCACCTGGGCCTGCATGGCGCGGGCATCGGCCGTGGGCAGGTCGCGGAACTCGTAGCGGAACTCGGCGTCGCGCGGTACCACGTTGTCGGCGATGCCGCCGTGGAACTGGCCCACGCTGGCCGTGGAGAAGGGCACGTCGAAGCCGACGTAGCGCGGCTCGCTGCGCTCGAATTCCTCGGCCATGTCGCGCACGCGGCCGACCAGGCGCGCCGCCATCTCGATCGCGTTGACCGACAGCGGCGTCAGCGAGGAATGCGCCTCCTTGCCGCGCACGCAGCACCTGTAGCGGTACACGCCCTTGTGGGCGATGGCCGGCACCATGCTGGTGGGCTCGCCCACGATGCAGGCCAGCGGCCGGATGCCCGCGTCGCGCAGGTCGGCGATGAGTTCGCGCACGCCGAAGCAGCCGACCTCCTCGTCGTAGGACAGCGCCAGGTGCACGGCGAACGGCGCCGCGCCTTCGGCCAGGGGGCGCGCGTTGGCCAGCGCCACGGCGATGAAACCCTTCATGTCGGCGCTGCCGCGGCCGTAGAGCCGGCCGTCGCGCACGCTGCCCGACAGCGGGTCCTGCGACCAGTCCTGCCCGTCCCAGGGCACGGTGTCGGTGTGGCCCGACAGCACCACGCCGGCCGGCTTGTGCGCGCCCAGCGTGGCGAACAGGTTGGCCTTGGTCCGGTCGGCGTTGTAGCTCAGCCGGCTCGCGATGCCGAGCGCGGCCAGGTGGTCGCGCACGAAGTGGATCAGCGGCAGGTTGCTGACGTGGCTGCGGGTGTCGAGCCGTACCAGGGTCTGGGCAAGCTGCAGGGATTCATCGGACAGCATGGGGGTATTGTGCGCGTGTGGCTAGACTGGCGGGACGCCACGCCAAGGACTCTCTCCATGAAGCTCATCGATTCCATCGTCGGCCAGGCCGCCGGCATCGCCGCCATCCGCCGCGACATCCATGCCCATCCCGAACTGTGCTTCGAGGAGGTCCGCACGGCCGACCTCGTGGCCGCCAAGCTCACGGAATGGGGCATTCCCGTGCACCGCGGCATGGGCAAGACCGGCGTGGTGGGCATCGTCAAGAACGGCAGTTCTCCCCGCGCCGTGGGCCTGCGCGCCGACATCGACGCGCTGCCCATGCAGGAGTTCAACACCTTCGCGCATGCCAGCCGGCACCAGGGCAAGATGCACGCCTGCGGCCACGACGGCCACACCGCCATGCTGCTCGCGGCGGCCCAGCACCTGGCCAAGAACCGCGACTTCGACGGCACGGTCTACCTGATCTTCCAGCCGGCCGAGGAGGGCGGCGGCGGCGCGCGCGAGATGATCCAGGACGGGCTGTTCGAGCAGTTCCCCATGGAAGCCGTGTTCGGCATGCACAACTGGCCCGGCCTGCCGGTGGGCAGCTTCGCGGTCAGTGCGGGGCCCGTCATGGCGTCCAGCAACGAGTTCAAGATCACGATCCGCGGCAAGGGCAGCCACGCGGCGCTGCCGCACATGGGCACCGACCCCGTGCCGATCGCCTGCCAGATGGTGCAGGCCTTCCAGACCATCATCAGCCGCAACAAGAAGCCCGTGGACGCGGGCGTGATCTCGGTCACCATGGTCCATGCCGGCGAGGCCACCAACGTGGTGCCCGACAGCTGCGAGCTGCAGGGCACGGTGCGCACCTTCACGCTGGAGGTGCTGGACCTCATCGAGCAGCGCATGCAGGCCATCGCCGAGAACATCTGCGCGGCCTTCGACGCGCACTGCGAATTCGAGTTCGTGCGCAACTACCCGCCGACCGTGAACCACCCGGCCGAGACGGCGTTCGCGCGCGAGGTCATGGCCAGCGTGGTCGGGGCCGAGCAGGTGCTCGTGCAGGAGCCCACCATGGGCGCGGAAGACTTCGCCTTCATGCTGCAGGCCAGGCCCGGCGCCTACTGCTTCATCGGCAACGGCGACGGCGCGCACCGCGATGCGGGCCACGGCGCCGGCCCCTGCACCATCCACAATCCCAGTTACGACTTCAACGACGAGCTGATCCCGCTGGGCGCGAGCTACTGGGTGCGGCTGGCCGAGGAGTGGCTGGCGCGGCCGGCGCCATGAGCGCGGTGCCGGGCCGCCCCGAGCAGACTCGGGTCGGTTGGGGCGGACAACAGGCCGCAGGCCGAAGGGTGCACCAGTGAGCGCAGCGCCATGATCGGTGTCGCACAGGCCTTCTCGGCGAGCTACCGCGCCGCGCGCGTGCAGTTCCTCGAGGGGGCGGCGCGCGCAGGCCTGGCCATCGCCTCGCAGGTGCACCCGCTGCCGGGCCGCGAGGGCGAGACGCTGGCGCTGGACACCGCGCGCGACGGCCCGCCGGACGCCGAGCGGCTGCTGATCGTGAGCAGCGCCTGCCATGGCGTGGAAGGCCATTGCGGCAGCGGTGTGCAGGTGTTCGCGCTGCACGACGACGAGTGGCGCGAGAAGGCGCAAGCGGCCGGCGTGGCCGTGCTGTACGTGCACGCACTGAACCCGCATGGCTTTTCGTGGACGCGCCGCGTCACGCACGAGAACGTGGACCTGAACCGCAACTTCCAGGACTTCGCGCAGCCCCTGCCCGACAACCCGGCCTACGCCGAGCTGCACGGCCTCATGCTGCCCGCCCAATGGCCACCGACACCCGAGAACCGGGCCGCCGTGGCCGCCTATGCGGCGCGCCATGGCGAGGCCGCGCTGCAGGCCGCCGTGAGCCGCGGCCAGTACGGTTTCGCGGACGGCCTGTTTTTCGGCGGCCGGGCTCCGACCTGGAGCAACCTGGCCTGGCGCGACGTGCTGCGGCGCGAGGCGGGGCGTGCACGCCGGCTGGCCTGGATCGACGTGCACACGGGCCTGGGGCCCGCGGGCATCGCCGAGCGCATCTTCGCCTGCCGCGACGACGCGGCCGCGCTCGCGCGTGCGCGGGCCTGGTGGGGGGCGGGCCTGACCTCGGTCTACGACGGCTCCTCGACCTCGGCCTTCCTGACCGGCATGGCCTTCAACGCCGTCTACGACGCCTGCCCGCAGGCCGAGTACACGGGCATGGCGCTGGAGTTCGGCACGCAGGCCTTCGCCGAGGTCATCGAGGCCTTGCGCGGCGACCACTGGCTGCACCAGCACCCCGAGGCGCCGCCCGCGCTGGCCGCGCAGATCCGCGCGCAGCTGCTGGCCGCCTTCTACACCGACACCGACGCCTGGAAGGGCCAGGTCATCAGCCAGGCGCGCCAGTCCATGTTCCAGGCCGTGGACGGTCTGGCCGCGGCCTGAGATGAACCCACCCCCGCTTGGACTTCTCACTTCGCGTAGCAGTCCCATCCCCCTCGAGGGGGCGCCGCCCGTTGCGCGGCGTCTGCTGGCATGGCCTGCTGCTTGCGCGCCGGGTTCGTGCGATTCGCGTGGCGCGCGGCGCCGTGGACCACTGACATGAAACGAAACAAACCGAAACCCGGCTGAGATTCCAAGGCCGGTGCTGCGCTGCACCATGCGAGCATGGACCGACTCAAAGCCCTCGAGATCTTTGCCGCCGTGGCAGAACGCAGCAGTTTCACGCGCGCCGCGGCCGCGCTGGACCTGTCCACGGCCGTGGTCACGCGCGCCGTGCAGGCACTGGAGCAGCGCCTGGGCCTGCGCCTGCTGCAGCGCTCCACGCGGCGCGTGTCGCTCACGCGCGAGGGCGAGGCCACGCTCGTGCGTGCGCGTGGCGTGCTCGGCGCCTACGAGACGCTCATGCACAGCAGCCGCCAGCATGGTGCCGAGGTGGCCGGCGACATCCGCTTCTCCGCGCCGGCCTCGCTCGGCGCGGCGCGGCTGGCGCCGCTGCTGGCCGCGTTCATGGCCCAGCACCCGCAGGTGCGCATCGAGTTCGTGCTGGGCGACGCGCTGGAGTCCATGGACGATGGCACGGTCGATCTGGCACTGTGCATCGCGCTGGCCCTGCCCGGGCATCTCGTGGCGCGCCGCATCGGCGCGGTGGCCATGGGCGTGTACGCCGCGCCGGCCTACCTGCGCACGCGCGGGCTGCCGCGCGATCCCGGCGAGCTGGCCGGCCACGACTGCGTGGTGCACAGCGGCCCGGGCGGCAGCGACGCCTGGCACTTCAGCCATCCCGTCACGCAGGAACGCAGCCACCCCGTGCTGCGCCAGGCGCTGCGGGCCAACCATGTGGAAGCGTTGATGGCGGCCGCACTGCTGGGCCAGGGCCTGGCCGTGCTGCCGCGCGTGCTGGCCGACCCGGCCGTCGTGCGCGGCGAACTGCAGTCGGTGCTGCCCGCCTGGGACTGCCCCGCGCCCGGCATCTTTCTGGTCTACCGCGAACGCCTGCACCAGCCGCTGCGCGTGCGCAAGCTCATCGAGCACCTGGCCCAGGCGTTCGAGAGCGGGGGCGGCCTGCCCTTGCAGCTGCGCGCCCCCGCGCAGTCCCTGCAGCCGGCGCTGCTGCATTGAGCGGCTCTGAACGGAGCCCTCGCGTCCACGCGAGGCCCTGCGACGACGGCCTCACGCCATCGCCATCGCCGGTCGACGCCCAGCTGCTGAGCGCTCAGCCGAAGCGCGCCTGCCCGAGCTCCAGCAGGCCGTCGAAGATCAGGTTGTCCACGAGCTCGAACGGCCGCGTCATGTGCGGCGCCATCTTCCAGCCCGCACCGCCCGTCATGATGCAGGCGGGTTCCTCGCCGGCGTGCTGCTGCAGATGCTGCACCATGCGCTCGACCGCGCCCGCGATGGCGTAGGTGCCGCCGCTGGTCAGCGCGTCGCTGGTGTTGGTGGGAAAGCCGCGCACGTCGCCCGTGGGCACGTGCAGGCCGGCCGTGCCGGACTCCAGCGCGCGCAGCATGATGCCGTGGCCGGGCAGGATCAGCCCGCCCAGGAAGGTGCCTTCCACGTCCACGGCTTCCACCGTCACGGCCGTGCCCACCATCACGACGACCATGGGCCGCGGCCCGTCGCGGCGCAGCACGCGGTGGCGCGCACCGACCATGGCCACCCAGCGGTCCGTGCCCAGGCGCGTGGGATGGTCGTAGCCATTGCGCAGGCCGGCTTCCTCGCTGCTGGACACCACCCATTGCGGCGCCACGTCCCACAGCTCCATCTGCTCCTCGGTGCGGCGCTTCAATGCATCGCCGGCCACCTGGCAGCCCAGCATGTGGCGCGGCTCGCTGAGCGCGGACCAGGCGCCGTCGCCGAGCTTGTCGATGTTCTCGAGGAATTCCGCGCCGTGCGCCAGCAAACGCGCACCCGGTGCCGGGGCCTCGTACTGCGCCCACTTGAGCCGAGTGTTGCCGATGTCGATCGCGAGAAATGTCATTGCTGTCCCCTCCCTGCCGCACGCCGTGCGCGTGCACGGGGCGCCATTATCACGGTCTGTCTACAGCAGGGCGTCGAGGTCCGGCCGCGGGATCGGTTGCATGCTTTCGAAGGCGCGCGCGGCGCGCAGCACCATCGCGTCGCCGAACATCGGGCCCACGATCTGCAGGCCGATCGGCAGGCCATCGCTCGTGAGGCCGCAGGGGATGCTGCAGGCCGGCTGCTGCGTGAGGTTGAACGGGTAGCTGAACGGCGACCAGCCCAGCATGGCCTGCGCGTCCATGGGGCGGTGGCCGGCCGGCAGCGCGTCGAAGGCCGGCACGGCGACCGAGGGCGTCAGCAGCAGGTCGTAGCCGGCCATGAACTGGCGCATCAGCGAACCCAGCGCGCCGCGGCGCTGGTGCAGCTCCTGCACGTCCAGCGCCGAGAGGCGTGAGCCCAGCTGCGCCTGGGCCGCGAAGTCCGGATCGGTCTGCGCCTGCTGCGCGGGTGTGAGGCCGTTCCAGACCTGCCAGGCGCCCAGGAACCACAGGCCCGTGGAGATGTCCAGCGGGTCCGCAAAGCCCGGATCGATCTGCTCGACCAGCGCGCCCATGGCGACGAAGGCCTCGGCTGCGCGCAGGGTGGCGGCCGCGACCTCGGGGTGCACATCCTTGGCGTAGCCCAGCGTGGGCGACCAGGCCACGCGCAGGCCGCGCACACCGTCATTGAGGCCGATCAGGTAGTCGCGGGGGTCGTAGGGCAGGGCGGTCCAGTCGCGCGCGTCGGGCTCCTTGATCACGTTCATGACCATGGCCGCGTCGAGCACGCTCATGGTGTGCGGACCCAGGTGCGCGACGCTGCCGAACGGCGACAGCGGCCAGGCCGGCACGCGGCCGAAGCTGGGCTTCAAGCCGAAGTTGCCGCAGAAGGACGCGGGAATGCGGACCGACCCCGCGCCGTCCGTGCCGATCGCGATGGGGCCCATGCCGGCGGCCACGGCCGCGGCCGCGCCACCCGAGGAGCCGCCCGGCGTCTTGGCCGGGTTCCAGGGGTTGCGCGTGATGCCGGTCAGCGGCGAATTGGTCTCGCCCTTGCAGCCGAATTCGGGCGTGCTGGTCTTGCCCACGATCACGGCGCCGGCCGCGCGCAGCCTGGCCGTGACGGGCGCGTCGACCTCCCAGGCCTGGTCGGGGGCGATGGTGGCGCTGCCGCGCCGGGTCGGCATGCCGCTCGTGAGGATCAGGTCCTTGACCGAAACCGGTACGCCGTCCAGCGGGCCGATCGGTGTGCCCTGCTGCCAGCGCTGGGTGCTGGCCCGGGCGGCCAGGGCCGCGCCCTCGGGGTCCAGGTGGCAGAAGGCGCGCAGCTTGCCGTCCAGGCGGTCCATG
>DATKFT010000004.1:0-11557 GCA_035544335.1 Pseudorhodoferax sp. | reverse complement strand
GCAGCCAGGCCATGGATTGGCGGAATCCTTCTTTCATGCAGCAGCCCCCGCGCGCTGGAGCCACCACAGGCCAGCGGCCAGCAGCAGCGAGGGCAGGGCCAGGCCGCCCCAGGCGCTCCAGGCGGTGCGCGCTGCGAAGGCCCACATCACGGCGCCGGTGTAGAACACGAACGAGGCCAGGGTGCCCGTGATCACGGCCTCGGCGCGGTGCAGCGGCAGGTACAGCGCCATGGCCATCGCGGCCAGCGCCGACAGCGCATAACCGCCGCCAATGGCGGCGATGGCGCGCGAAGCCACCGCCAGGCGGTAGCGCGCTGCTATCTTTTCCTTCGACATCCCTCGTCTTCCTTTGGCCGTGGCAGGGCCGGATGCGCCCTGGACACACCGCGGATCCGGCGGTGCGGGCCGGATCGGGCACTGGCGAGGGCAGTGGGGAACAGCGTTCCTCCGAAAGACGGCGATGTTAAATGAAAATAACTCTCAATTGCATGCTGGGGGTGCAAAGATGCCCTGCCGGGGGGCTGTGGCGTGCTCAGTCGGCCTCGCGCAGCACGACGCGGTTGCGCCCGCCGTTCTTGGCTTCGTAGAGCGCGCGGTCGGCCAGCTGCAGCAGGCGGTCCAGCTTGTGCGCGGCGTGCTCGCTCACGCAGGCGCCGATGCTGACCGTGATGGCCACGGTCCTGCCCTGGCCCAGGTCCACGGGCGTCTGTGCGCAGGCCTGGCACATGCGCTCGGCGAGCTCCTGGGTCTGCGCGCGGCCGCAGTGCGGCAGCAGCACCGCGAACTCCTCGCCACCCAGGCGGCCCAGCAGGCGCGGGCCTGGCGGCAGATGCTGGCCCGCGATCTCGGCGACCAGCGCGATGACCCGGTCGCCCACGGCATGCCCATAGGTGTCGTTGACGCTCTTGAAGCGGTCGATGTCCAGCACCAGCAGCCCCACGGCATCGCCCGACGCGCGGGCCTGGCGCAGCGCGCCGCCGGCATGCTCGGCGAACGCCCGCCGGTTCATGGTGTCGGTCAGCGGGTCGTGCTCGGCCATGTGCAGCAGCCTGGCCATCAGCGCGCGGTTGGCCGCCATCGCACTGGCCACGGCGATCGGCGACAGCGCGATCAGCGTGACACCCAGGCGCACGGACATCAGCATCTGCGGCGTCTCGATGTGCACCGCGGTGTCCAGGATGCCCTTGGAGATCGCCACCAGGGTCCAGGTGGTCGTCAGCAGCGTCAGCAGCGCCGTGCTGAACACGCCGTAGCGCATGCCGCACCACAGCAGTGCCGGCACCGGAAAGGCCATGGCGCCGGGGCCGCCGACGGCCACGGCCGCCGCCAGCGACAGCAGCAGGCCCAGCAGGGGCGCGATGCGGCGCAGCCGCGGCGTGTTCGCTCGCCACTGGCGCACGATCTCGCGGTGCTGCTGCGTGGGCAGGGACAGCACGGCGGGCAGGATCGCGATGTAGTTGACGAGTTCGCTGACGAACCAGGCCTGTGCCGAGTCCAGCGCGGTGCCGCCGAAGGCCACCGGCCCCACCAGGGCGCCGGCCACGCCGCCCGCTGCGGAGGCCAGGCCCACGCAGCCCAGCAGCACCAGCACGCCGGGCACGCCATGCAGCCGGCGTGCGTCGGCGCCCCCGGGCTGGGCCAGCAGCAGGTAGCCGCAGACCACGCTCGCGAAGTTGGTCAGCGTCAGCAGCACGGAGATCGGCAGCGCATCGCCGACCAGGTGGCCGGACAGCAGGTGGCCGATGGCGGCACCGATCCAGCCGGCCGCGATGTCCAGCCGCGGGAAGCGCAGGAACAGGCCCAGCAGCAGCGCATTGGCGGGCCAGAACACGGCCAGTTGCCCGCTGAGCCGGGTCCAGACGCCGAACAGGCAGGCCAGCACCATGATGGCGGCGACGAGCAGACCGACCACCAGCATCCCGACAGGACCGGTGGGCACCGCCGACGCCTGCCCCGCGGCCGGCAGTGCCTGCGACCGGGTCAATTCGTCGGGTTGGGAGTTCATGGACTGCATTGCGTCTCCCTGCGTTGAGGGGCGTGCAGGCTGCGAACCTGCCATTGGGCCAAATTGTTGCAGATGTGCTGTGCGGGGCGGACAGGGGCCTGCACCGCGACGGCCGTGCGGCCGGGGGCGGCAAGATGCCGTTGGCTGGAACCAACCAGCTGCGTCGCAGACGAACGAAGCCGCGCGGAGTTGCCGCTCTGCATGCGCGTCCATGGCCGCTGGTCACCCGTCGCGGCGCAGGAAGACCTGCGCCGGGGGACTGGCCAAGACAGGCCATTCCCGATCGCAGGTTCAGCGGTGATGCATTGTCGAGCCCGGGACCGGTTTTCGACAGAGTACCAACTGTGCTTCGAACAACACACCTTGTGGGGCTGCGCCAAAGATTGGCGAAAAGAGGTCCAAACAGAATTTCGTGATGTCGATTTCGTTGGCTCCCGCATGGACAGCCATCTCGACGCCGGAGTCTCCTAGAAGGTAGCGCACATACGCGTCCGTCGTCATCGGTACTTCGATGGAAAACGCGTCATGCGCGACGCGCGTCAACCCCGCTTGCGTGAACGCAAGAGTCTTGAGTTCAAGGGCGTAACCAGGACTCGAAGGAAATCTTGCACGGAACTCGGCGTGCGCGGCGCCGAGATGCGGGCCGGCCGAGAGCCGTTGGCCACCCGAAAAGTCGTACGCTGCAAGCCAGCCGTTGGGAACCAAGACGCGGTGGATTTCCGCGAGCGCGGTTCCGACGTCCGCATAGTTCAGCGCACCGGCGGTGGAGACCAACTGGAAGGTCGAAGTCTCGAAGGGCAGCGCCTCGAGGCGCCCCAGCACGAAGCTTGCGCCGGTGACGGCTGCAGCGGCTTGCCGGATCATCTCGGGGGACGGGTCGAGCCCGACAAGACGATCGAGGTGCGGCAGGAGCGCGGCTGTCGAGGCGCCGGCGCCACAACCGGCATCGAGGGCTGTCGATATCCGCGTCACCGCCGAAATGCGTTCCATGAAGCGCCGGCAGATCGAGCGGTGAACGGGCGGCCGCGAACTGGCGTAGGCCTGCGCCATGCGGATGCTGCGGTAGATCGTTGGATCTGCGGGCATGGCGGCTCAGGCCCCACAGGCCGCAGAAGAGAGGCAATGGCGTGTGTTCAAGCCTGGCGCGGCCTGGCGCTGCACTGGACGGGCGTGCCCTTCATGTGTGCACATGGCCGGTCTTGCCGGGGTGGTTGTGCAGCTGGCCCACGAGCGCTGCGGGCACGTCGATCGGAAAGCGCAGCAGCGCGGCCGACAAGGCCTTGCCGTACTGGTCCAGCGCCAGGCTGCGCGAGACGCCGCCGCCCAGCGCGCCATGCGCGACGAAGTTGATCGCGTGCAGGCCGTCGACGGGGTAGCGCAGTACCTCGCCCGTGATCGCGCCCTGGTAGAAGGCCTTCACGCGTTCGGC
Organism: Pseudorhodoferax sp.; assembly: GCA_035544335.1. Taxonomy (GTDB): domain Bacteria; phylum Pseudomonadota; class Gammaproteobacteria; order Burkholderiales; family Burkholderiaceae_C; genus Pseudorhodoferax. The sequence goes on along the minus strand of DATKFT010000004.1, from coordinate 8,123 downwards.
GGTCAGCTGTTCGACGAGCAGCGGGTACAGCGCGGGCGCGTAGGCGAACACGGCGATGTTCGCGGTGTTGCCCTTGTCGCCCGAGCGGCAATGGGCCAGGTGCTGGAGCATCACTTCCATGGTCAGCTTTCGAGGTACGTGATGGCGGGGTGGATGGCTTCGCGCGGCACCAGCGTGGACCACACGCCGATGACCTCGCGCGTGCGGTCCTGGTGCGGCACGCGCTTGCCCGTGTGCGCGATGCCGGAGACGGCCATGCCGTCGACCTCGCGGCCGACCTTGAGCGCCTCCTCGCGCGTGCGCGTGCGCGCTGCCACGCGCACGGCGATCTCGTAGGGCTCGGGCCAGTCCGCGGGCGTGGCCAGGCCGTGTACGGCGTTCAGTCCCAGGAAATCGATGCGCAGGTCCTCGGCCTTCAGGCCCACGATGCGAAAGCGCTCCTCGAGGATGCGCTTGGCCAGCTGCGCACGGCGCAATGCGCCGGGGCCCGCGTAGAAGAACATGTCCTCGCCGATGAAACCCTCGGTGCAGCCCAGCGAGGCCTTGAGCGTGGCCGTGCGCGGCTTGCCGGCGATGCCGCTCACGCGCACGCGGTCGGGCCCGAGCTGCTCGAGCCGCGTCGTCGTGAAGTCCACCACCACGTCGGGCGTGATGTAGTGGGCCGGGTCGTGCACCTCGTAGAGCAGCTGCTCCTTGACCGTGCGCAGGTCGATCGCGCCGCCGGTGCCGGCGACCTTCTCGATCACGGCGCTGCCGTCGGCGGACACTTCGGCGATCGGAAAGCCGAAGTTCCAGGGCGCGGGCACGTCCTTGAAGCCCGGGTCGCTGAAGTAGCCGCCCGTGACCTGGGCCCCGCATTCCAGCAGGTGGCCGATGCCGCTGCCTGCGCCCAGCCGCGCATGGTCCAGCGCATCCCAGCCGAACTCGGCCACCATGGGCGCGAGGAAGACCGAGGGGTCGGCCACGCGGCCCGTGACCACGATCTGCGCGCCCGCGCGCAGCGCCTCGGCGATGGGCTCGGCGCCCTGGTAGACCTCGGCCGAGATCAGCTGGCCGTCCAGCGAGGCCAGCGGCGCGCCGGTCTCCAGGATGGTGTCGGCCAGCTGCGCGATGCGCTCTGTCACGAGGCTGCCGTCCACGGCCGCGATCTTCACGCCGTGGTGGCCCATGCCGGCCAGCAGCTCGGCGATGCGCGCGGCCGCGCCGCGCGGGTTGATCCAGCCCTGGTTGGACACGATGCGCACGCCCTGGGCCATGCAGGCCGGCAGCACGGCGCGCATGCGCTCGTCCAGATAGGTGTCGTAGCCCGGGAAGGACGGGTCGCGCCGCGCGCGCACCTGGGCGGCCGAGACCGTGGCTTCGGCCATGGTCTCGAAGCACAGGTAGTCGAGCCGGCCCTGTTCGGCGCTCAGCTGCGCGGGTTCGACACGGTCGCCCCACCAGGCCGAGCCGGAGCCGATGCGGATGGTTTTGCTCACTGCGATTTCCTTTGGTGCGGCCGGCGTGCCACACGGTGTGCGGGTGGCGCCTGGCCGCGCGGGACGCGGCACAGGGCGCCGTGTCAGTCCATGCGGATGTTGGCGGTCCTGACGACCTTGCCCCATTTCTCGATCTCGCTGCGCAGCAGCTGCGCGAGCTTGTCGGGCGAGCTGGGCATGGCTTCGGCGCCCGCGTCGTACAGGCGCTGCCTGACATCGGGCTGGGCCATGACCTGTTGCAGATCGGCGCTGATCTTCGCCACGGCGTTCGCCGGCGTGCCCCGGGGTGCCACGAGCGCGGCCCAGGAGTAGGCCTCGTAGCCCGGCACGCCGGCCTCGGCGATGGCGGGCAGCTCGGGCAGCAGGGCCGAGCGCTGGGCGCTGGCCACGCCCAGCGCCCGCACCTTGCCGGCGCGGATCTGCGGCAGCGCGCTCGGCGCGTCGGCGAACATGAGCTGCACCTGGCCGCCCACGAGGTCGGTCATGGCCGGCGCGCTGCCCTTGTAGGGGATGTGCTGCAGCTGCACGCCGGCCTGCATGTTGAACAGCTCGCCGGCCAGGTGCGTGCCGCCGCCGTTGCCCGAGGAGCTGAACGCGATCCTGCCGGGCTCCTTCTTGGCCAGCGCCACGAGCTCGGCCACGTCCTTGGCGGGCAGCGAGGGATGGGCGACCAGGATGATGGGGAACATCGCGCCGAAGCTCACGGGCACGAAGTCCTTCTCGATGTCGTAGCTGAGGTCGCGCTTGAGCGCGGGCAGCACCGCATGGTGGATCGCGCAGACGAACAGGTGGTGGCCGTCGGCCGGCTGCTTGGCCGCGATCTCGGTACCCACGATGCCGCCCGCGCCGGCGCGGTTGTCCACGATGGTGCTCTGGCCCCAGAGCTCGGCCAGCTGTTGCGCCATGGCGCGCGCCGTCACGTCCACCGGTCCGCCGGGCGGGAAGGGCACCGTGAAGCGCACGGGCCGGCTGGGGTAGCCGCCCGGAGGCCTGGACTGCGCGAAGGCCGGCAGCGCGGCCAGCGTGGCCGTGGCCAGCAGGGCCCGGCGGCGGGTGGGGTGGGCCATGGGTGTCTCCTCCAGGGGTGTCAGCTGCGCAGCAGCGCACGGCCGGCGTCCAGCACCGTCGCCCCGCGTTCGACGGCGATGGCGCGGAACGCGACCTCGCCCGGCGCTGCGCCGCGGTACATCTCGAAGCGCAGCGTCTCGCCCGGCAGCACGGGCGCGCTGAAGCGCGCGAACAGCGTCCTGAGCGCCTCGGGCCGCCCGCCGCCCCAGGCCGTCAGCAGCGCACGGCCGGCGATGCCGTAGGTGCACAGCCCATGCAGGATGGGCCGCGCAAAGCCGGCCGCCTGGGCCGTGGCCGGGTCCGAATGCAAAGGGTTGCGGTCCGCGCAGAGCCGGTACAGCAGGGCCTGCTGCGGCAGGGTGCGGATCTCCAGCACCTGGTCGGGCGTGCCCGTGGGCGGCCTGGAGGGGGCGGGTGGCGCGCTGTCGGTCTTGCCGTCCCGCGCCGAGAAGCCGCCGTTGCCGCGCGCGAACGTGGTGTGGCGCACGGTCGCGAGCAGCCGGCCCGTGGCGGCGTCGTGCAGGTCCTTGTCGTAGGTGATGGTGGCGCCTCGGCCCTCGCCCTTGTCGACCACGGCCACCACGCGGTGCTCGGCGCGCACGGTGCCGGCGGCCGGCAGCGGCGCGTGCAGCGTGATCTCTTCCTCGCCGTGCACGATCCTCGAGAAATCGATGCCGGTGGCCGGGTCCTGCATCCACGAGCCCGGAAAGCCCAGCACCACGGCCATGGTGGGCAGCGCCAGCGGCTGGCCGGGCAGGATGTCGTTGACGAACTGCAGCTGCAGCGGGTCCATGGGGTCCTCGCCCAGGCCCAGCGCGAGCGCGTAGCGCATGCTGTCGTCCTGCGTGTAACGGTGCACGACGCTGGGGAAGTGCCAGTTGCGCAGGGTCTCGTAGTCGATCATGGGCGGGGTCGGGCGGCTGGAACGCACAGGGGGGAGGGCGCCTCAGGCGGCCGGCGCAAAGCGCAGCAGGCTGCGGTCTTCGTGCGTGAAGGTGCCGGCCTGCACGAAGTCGCCGATGCCCGTCCCCGGCAGCGCGTGGCCGATCACCTGCGGGCCTTCGGTCAACTCCACGAGCACCAGCGTGTAGGGCACGAGCGGGCGGAAGCTGTCCGAGGGTGCGCGGTTGACCACGCTGGCGGCCAGCACGGTGCCGCGCCCGCTGGCTTCGTGCCAGACCAGCCGCGCGCTGCCGCAGGTCGTGCAGGCCAGGCGCGACAGGGTCTGGGGGGCGCCGCAGTCCTCGCAGCATTGGTAGCGCAGCTGGCCCTGGGCCAGGCCATCGGTGAAGGGGTGTGTGTTCATTGCTCCGAGAGGATGAGGCTGACGTGGGACGAGAGCACGCCACCATCGGCGTGGACGAAGGCATGGCGGGGCGGCCGGGCCAGCTGGCGCGCGCCGGCCTGCCCGCGCATCTGGCGCACGGCTTCCACAGCATGGGCCATGCCACCGGCCACGCCGCAATGGCCGAACGACAGCAGGCCGCCGTGGGTGTTGAGCGGCAGCGCGCCGGTGGCGGAGAAGCTGCCGTCGCGCACGCGGGCCGCGGCCTGGCCGCGTGCTGCGAAACCGGTCTCCTCCAGCAGCATGGCCAGCGTGATCGTGAACGAGTCGTAGATGCCCAGGTACTCGATGTCGGCGCGCGACAGGCCGGCATCGGCGAACGCGCGGCCCGCGGCGGCGTCGGCGCCCGTGTGCTGCACGTCGGTGAGGGCCGACAGGTGCTGGTGCTGGTGGGCCTGGCCCGCGCCCGTGATGGCCACCGGCGTGCCCGGGCCGGGCGCGGCGCTGACCACGAGGGCCATGGCACCGTCCGAGATCGGGCAGCAGTCCAGCAGGCGCAGCGGCGTGGCGATCGGCTTGGAGGCCGCCACGTCGGCGGCCGTGATGGGCGTGCGCAGGTGCGCGTCGGGATGGCGTGCGGCGTGGGCGCGCATCAGCACGGCGAACGCGGCGAGGTCGTCCTGCGTGGTGCCCGTGGCATGCATGTAGCGCGAGGCCAGCAGCGCGTAGTAGGCCGGCACCGAGGCGCCGTTGGGCACCTCCATGTCGGCGTCGCCGACCTGGGCCAGGGTCTGGATGGCGCTGTCGCGGGCCTGGCCCGACAGCCGGTTCTCGCCGGCCACCACCAGCACGTTGCGGCAGCGGCCCAGCCGTACGAGGTCGCGCGCGAGCATGAGCATGGCCGCGCCCGTGGCGCCGCCCAGGGCCATGCCGTGGCCGTACTGCACCGAGAGCCCGAAGCGTTCGGCGAACAGCGTGGACAGCATCAGGTGCGGCAAGGTCGTGGCGTAGCCGCACAGCAGGCCGTCGATCTCGCCACGCGCCAGTTGGGCATCGGCCAGCGCCTGGCGCGCGGCCTGGGCCATGAGTTCGAGCGGGCCCTGGCCTTCCAGACGGCCGAAGGCCGTGTTGCCGACGCCGGCGATGTAGGCCGTACTCATCGCGCTTCGCTTGCTGGCGGCCGGTCGGTGCGCACGGAAGTGCCTGCGCACCGAGCACCTGGGGGCAGGCCGATGCTGCTCATACGCGGCTCCGTGGCAGCAGGCTCTGGCACAGGGTGGCCTCGTGCCGCAGGCCGGCGACCAGTTCGGCTTCGCGTTCGGTGATGCGCTCGTTGAGCGCTGCGATGCTGAGCGCGGCCAGCGGCCGGCCTTCGGCGTCGAGGATGGGCGCGGCGATGCCGCCCATGCGTTCGACGACCACGTCCAGCAGCTGCGCGTAGCCGCGTTCGCGCGCCTGGGCGCAGCGGTCGGCCAGCAGCGTGCGGTCGATGCGCGGATAGCGGCCGCTGCGCGCGAGCTGGGCTGCGACCACGTCGAGCGCGGCCTCCTGTTCACGTGCGGGCAGCCAGGCCAGCAGCGCCAGGCTGCCCGCGCCCACGCCGAGCAGGCGGCGGCTGCCGATCTCCAGGTAGTTGGCACGGATCGGGTAGCGGCCCAGTTCCAGGTCCAGGCACAGCGATTCCGTGCCGCTGGGCACGGACAGGATCGCGGTATCCTCGAACTGGCCGGCCAGGCGCAGCAGGCTGGGGCGGGCCAGGGCACGCACATCGAGCTGCGTCAGCGCCACGGCGCCGGCCAGCTGCAGCTCGGGGCCTCCGCGGTACAGTTTGCCGGCCTCGTCGCGCCGCACGAAGCCCTCGCGCACGAGCATGTCCAACAGGCGCAGCACGGTGGCCTTGTCCAGCCCGGTGGACAAGGCGATGTCGGTCAGGCGCAGCGCGCCTGCGCTGGTCAGCGCACGCAGGATGCGGCAGGCCTTGGCGACCGAGGAGAGTGCTTCGACCGGTGCGGTCTTGGGCAGGACGGCCGAATCAGATTTCATTGAACGAAAGCGCAGGAACGGCGCGCATCCTAGGCTTTCGTTGGTTCAAATCAATCTAGGGTTTTCTCCAGTTTTCCTGGTCGAACCTCGTCAGAAGCTCACGTTGGCCGAGATCCAGAAGGTGCGGCCCGGTGTGGTGGTGCCCGAGACCGACGCACCGCTCTGGAAGTAGCCGCTGACCCAGGTCGGCGTGCCGTTCAGACTGACCTGGCTGTACTGGCGGAAGTCCTTGTCGAACAGGTTGAAGATGTTGGCATTGAGCGTCACGTTCTTGCTCCACTGGTAGCTGCCACCCAGGTGGAACAGCTGGTAGGCCTTGAGGTCGCCCACGGCCTGGTAGATCGCCGCGTTGTTGCCGGTCAGCCTGGCCGGATCGCCCGAGAAGCGCGGGCTCTTGCCGCGGTACTCGCCGCGCAGCCACAGGCGCAGCTGGTCGCTGGCGGTCCAGTCGAGCTGGGCATGGGCGATGTGCTTGGCGGTGTTGGCGAGCTGGCCGTTCTTGACGCCGCCCTCGACCACCTCGCTCTTGGTCCAGGTGTAGCCGGCCTTCACCCCCCAGCGCTCCGTGAGCTGCACGCGGCTGCTGAGCTCCAGGCCCCAGGTCTTGGCTTCGTCCACGTTGATCGCGTACTCGGCCACGGGGTTGGCCGCGCAGCTGGAGATGTAGACGCTCGCGCAGTCGCCACCGCTGCTGATCTTGTCCTTGACCTTGTTGTGGAACAGCGTGGCCGAGGCCGTGAGGCCCTGCTTGCTGTCGAACAGCGCGCCGAGCTCGGTGCTCGTGCTGGTCTCGGGCTTGAGGTTGGGGTTGCCGATGTTGATGACCGTGCCCTGGCCGCTGACGCCGCTCACGCCGTCGATGAGCTGGTTCAGGCGCGGTGCGCGAAAACCCTTGCTGACGCCGCCCTTGACGGTCCAGTGCGGCGTGGCGTCCCAGACCAGGTAGCCGCGCGGACTGACCTGGCCGCCGAAGGCGCTGTGGTGGTCGTAGCGCGCACCCAGCGTGGCCGTGAGGCGCGGCGCCAGGCGCCATTCGTCCTCGGCGAACAGCGACCACATGGTCTGGTCGTGCGTGCGCGGCAGCAGGCCGTCGGTCAGCTTGGCGTCCCACCACTGGCCGCCCACGGTCAGCACATGCGATTCGCCGACGGGCGCCACGAGCTTGCTGTCCAGCACCGTGTTGGTGGTCTTGAGTTCGCGGTCGGTGCCGCGGCGCGGGTCGCCGACGGGCACGGCAGCGCCCGGGATCGTGCGGCCCAGCGTCTCGGTGACCGTGCGCATGAGGCTGGTGTCGATGGTGCCGAAGCCCAGGCGGCCGGTGTGGCCGATGGCCACCTGGTCGCGGTTGAAGCGCATGGCGTCCTTGTAGCCGGGCGGGTTGTTGGGCGTGGCCGCATCGCGGTTGCCCAACCGGCCGTCTTCGTTGTTGTACCAGGTGTGGCCGGTGTCCAGGTCCAGCCAGAGGTCGTGCTGGCGGTTGGGCGTCAGCGTCAGGCGCGCGCCCAGGTTGTGCTGGCGGCTCTCGGCCGGCGCCGGGTTGCGCGCGCCGGCGGGTTGGCTGGCGCCGGGCGCCAGCACCCAGTCGGAGGCATCGCGCTTGTAGAAGTCGCCGCGCACCGCCAGGCCCAGCACATCTTCCTTGAGCGGGCCGCTTGCGTACACGTTGGTGCGCACCTGGTTGCCCCATTCGCTGTCCTGCGGCACGCCGGCCTGCAGGCCCACGCTGCCGCTCCACTGCTTGGCGACCTTGCGCGTGATGATGTTGACCACACCGCCCATGGCATCCGAGCCGTACAGCGTGGACATGGGGCCGCGGATGACCTCGATGCGCTCGATTGCCGCGATCGGCGGCATGAAACTGGTGTGGGCCGAGCCGAAGCCGTTGGGCGTCACGTCGCCGGCCACGTTCTGGCGGCGCCCGTCGATCAGGATCAGCGTGTACTCGCTGGGCATGCCGCGGATGCTGATGTCCAGGCCGCCGGTCTTGCCCGTGCCGCCGGCCACGTCGATGCCTTCCACGCCCTGCAGCGCCTCGGCCAGGTCACGGAACTGGCGTGTCTCGAGCTCGTCACGCGTGACGACCGAGATCGAGGCGGGCGCCTGCTTCAGGTCCTGCTCGAAACCCGAGGCCGAGACCACGACCTCGCTCAAGGTGGCTTGCTGCGCGCTGGCGGCGCCTGCGGCAGCGAGCGCCGCGATCAGCAGGGACAGGGAAGACTTGCGCAGCGGGCAGGCGCCGCTGCGGACAC
>DATKFT010000003.1:0-11485 GCA_035544335.1 Pseudorhodoferax sp. | reverse complement strand
GGGCGAGAAGCTGCGCGCGGAGATCGCCACGCTGATGCAGACCGCCGTGAACCTGAGCTCCGAGGTGTCCGAGTCGCAGGAAGAGGTCGTGATCTCCGGCGAACGCAACCTGCTCGCGGTCAGCGACTTCTCGAGCGACATGCGCAACCTGCGCCGCGCCTTCGACCTGTTCGAGCAGAAGACCCAGCTGCTGCGGCTGCTCGACGTGTCCAGCCGGGCCGAGGGCGTGCGCATCTTCATCGGCGGCGAAAGCCAGGTCGTGCCGTTCGAGGAGCTGTCCGTGGTCAGCGCGCCCTACGAGGTCGACGGCCAGGTCGTGGGCACGCTGGGCGTGATCGGCCCGACCCGCATGCCCTACGAGCGCATGATCCAGATCGTGGACATCACCTCCAAGCTGGTCAGCAATGCGCTGAGCCGGCCCCGCTAGCGCCCTACAATCGGCGCCGCCCGCCACCGGTCGCGACCGGTGCGGCGCGGGACCCTAGCTCATGTTGGTTAGAGCAGCGGACTCATAATCCGTTGGTGCCGAGTTCGACTCTCGGGGGTCCTACCAATCCTTCCACGGATTCGGTTGCCGCGATCCATCACTTGAGCCCAGCCCACCGCACGCAGCGCGCCAGACGCTGGGCATGGAAAAGCCTGCGTTGCAGGCCCTCGCGCCAACAGGCTGCAGCCGCATTGAAAAGGCCCGCATGGCGGGCCTGGCATCGCACGTGGAAAGGCAGGACGGGCTGCAAGGGCTACATCCACGGGATGCCGTAGTAGTCATACACCCTGCGGCCGTACTCGTCGGTGTATTCAGGGGCGGCGCTGCGTTCGTATTTGGGCGCCTGCTCGAGCTGCTCCTTCGCCAGGGACACGCTGTAGCCGCCCAGGTTGGAGTCGTACTTGAGCGCATTCCAGGGCAGGGGGTAGCGGTCCGTCCCGATCCCGAGGAAGCCGCCAAACTCCATGACGGCGTAGCGGACCTGGCCCGAGAGCTTGTCGATCATGAGGGTGTCGATCGACCCGAGCTTGTCGCCGTTCAGGTTGTAGACGCTGGTGCCATTGACCTTGTCGGACGAGATGATGTTGGACGCAGTGTTCGAGGTGTCCATGGGTTCTCCTGATGAGGCAAAGGCCCCGCAGGGCCGGTCCCGGGCGCTCAGTGCTGGCCGGGCTGCTTTTGGGGCTGCTGCTGCCCCTGGCCGGGCTGTTGCTGGCCGGGCTTGGGGCTTTGCTGCTCCTGCTGGCCGGGCTGCTGCTGGCCGGGTTGCTGGCTGGGGTTCTGTTGCTGCTGGTTCGCCATGGCGGAATCTCCTGGACTGTGCAGAGCAAAAGCGCTCTGTAAGCCATGTTGGGAGGCTTGCCTCGCGCTGCGCGTGTCAGCCGGTCCTGAGCAGGCGTAGGAATCCAGCCCGCCGCCAGGACGTGAAACATCCACCCAGCGCCACGCGCCGGGCGCGCCGGCCAGGGGCCGCAGCCGCACAGCGCGGGGCTGCACGCGGCCGGATACCCTGGCAGCATGCGCGCAGGAGCCAGCCATGCCATGACGACGAACTATGTGGACACCTTCATCACGGTCTCACCCGACAGCCGGGTCGAGACAGCCCTGGTTCCGGCGAAGGCGGGCTCCATCGCGCAGATCCAGCACCAGCTCCTGGTGGCGCAGCCTTACCGCTTCACCAGCGATGAGCTGCTGTTCGAGGTGCACGCCATCCGCAACGGCATTGCCCCCGGCGATCGCCAGCGGGCACGCACGGCGTTTTTCGCCAAGCCCCAGGCCTGCCTGCGTGCATCGCCCCTGGTCAAGCAATTCGGCTGGGGTCTGCACCACGATGCCGGGTCCAGGGTGGCCGCCTACGGCATCGAAACCGATGCCTACCGCGAACTCGGCAGCGGCAAGGGCCTGCGCATCGTGGCCGGCATGCGCAGCCACCGGGTCCGGTAGGCGGCCGGCCCGGCGCCACGGGCGAGACCTGGCGGGGCGCCGGCATGGCGCCGGGCGGGCGCTCAGGCCTCGCGGCGCAGGCGCAGCGGCCGTGGCTCAATACCCGCCCAGCCGCGCCAGCCGGTCGGCGTGGAAGCCCGCATCGCCGTAGCGCTCCTGCAGCACGCGCACGCGCTTCATGAAAAAGCCCATCTCGAACTCGTCGGTCATGCCCATGCCGCCGTGCATCTGCACGCCTTCCTGCACCGCCAACGTGGCGCTGCGGCCCGCGCGGGACTTGGCCACCGACACGGCGGCACTGGCGCGGGCCGGATCGGCGTCCAGCGCCTGCGAGGCCTGGCCGACGGCCGCGCGCGCCAGTTCGATGTCGACCATGAGCGCGGCCGCGCGGTGCTGCAGCGCCTGGAACTCGCCGATCGCGCGGCCGAACTGCTGCCGTTCCTTGAGGTAGGCCAGCGTGCGCGCGAACACTTCGTCGGCGATGCCCAGCAGCTCGGCCGCGGCTGCGGCGCGGCCCGCGTCCAGTGCGGCCTGCAGCGCCAAGCCGCCCTGCTCCGGCGCGCCGAGCAGGGCATCGGCGCCCAGGTGCAGGTCCTGCAGCTGCAGCCGGGCCGAGGCCTGGGTGTCCACCATGGCGACGCGCTCGGCCTGCAGGCCGGGCGTGGCACGGGGCACGGCGAACAGCGCGGTGTCGGAGGGCGCGTCACCGCTGCGCGCCGCCACGATGAGCAGGTCGGCCGCATGGCCGAACTCGACGAAGGTCTTGCTGCCGTTCAGCACCCAGCCCTCGCCATCGCGCCGCGCGGTCAGCGCGATGTGCTCGGGATCGTGCCGGCTGCGCTCGTCCACGGCCAGCGCCGCGATGCGCTCGCCGCTTGCGATCGCGGGCAGCAGCGCGGCGCGCTGGGCCTCGCTGCCGGCCACGCGGATCGCGCTGGCGGCCACGACGGCCGAGGCGCAGAAGGGCAGCACGCTCAGGTGCCGGCCGATCTCCTGCATGAGCAGGCCGGCATCGGTGTGGCCCAGGCCCAGGCCGCCGTGGGCCTCGGGCACCAGCATGCCCGTGAAGCCCAGCGCGGCGAAGCGCTGCCACAGCGCGCGGTCGAAGCCATCGCCATCGGTCTGCGTGCGCAGCGCTCGCAGCTGCGCCACGGGGGCCTGTTCGGACAGGAAGCTGCGTGCGCTGTCGCGCAGCATGGTCTGTTCCTGCGTGGGAAGAAATGACATGGGGTTCTGGCCTTCGCGTTGGATGAAGGGCGGCGCGCTCATGCGCCCGGCAGTTCGAGGATGCGCTTGGCCACCACGTTGAGCTGCACCTCGCTGGTGCCGCCCTCGATGGAGTTGCCCTTGGTGCGCAGCCAGGCGCGCGCGGCATGGCCTTGCTGCGAGCGCGCGCTGTCCCATTCGAGCGCGTCGCTGCCGCCCGCGGCCATCAGCAGCTCGTGGCGGCGCTTGTTGAGTTCGGCCCCGTAGTACTTGAGCGCCGAGGAGAAGGCCGGATGCGCCTGGCCCGCACGCGCCTGCTCGCCAAAGCGCGCGAGCAGCGCACGGAAGGCCGCCTCGTCGACCTCGAACTCGGCGATCTGCGCGCGCAGCAGCGGGTCGGCCAGGCGGCCCTGCGCATCCGCGCCCACGCTGGCCAGCGCGGCCTGGCCCAGTGGCGTGGGCGCGGCGCGGTCGCCGATCGCGCTGATCATCTCGCGCTCGTGCGTGAGCAGGTACTTGGCCACGGTCCAGCCGCCGCCGGGCTGGCCGACCAGGTTGCGCTTGTCCACGCGCACCTGGTCGAAGAAGGTCTCGCAGAACGGCGACTTGCCCGAGATCAGCAGGATGGGCCGCGTCGAGACGCCGGCACTGGCCATGTCGAACAGCACGAAGCTGATGCCGGTGTGCTTGCTGGCGTTCGGGTCCGTGCGCACCAGGCAGAAGATCCAGTCGGCCTTGTCGGCATACGAGGTCCAGATCTTCTGGCCGCTGACGAGGTAGTGCCCGCCCTGGTCCTCGGCGCGTGTCTGCAGCGCCGCGAGGTCCGAGCCCGCACCGGGTTCGGAATAGCCCTGGCACCAGCGGATCTCGCCGCGCGCGATGGGCGGCAGGTGCTCCCGCTTCTGCGCCTCGGTGCCGAACTGGAGCAGCGCCGGCCCCAGCATCCAGATGCCGAAGCTCGACAGCGGCGGCCGGCAGCCCAGCGCGCGCATCTCCTGCGCGAGCACCTTGGCCTGCTCGGGCGAGAGGCCGCCGCCGCCGTAGTCGCGCGGCCAGGCCGGCACGGTCCAGCCGCGCGCGGCCATGCGCTGCAGCCACAGGCGCTGGGCCTCGCTGCTGAACTGCGCCCGGCGCCCGCCCCAGCAGATGTCGTCCTCGCTGGCCACGGGCTCGCGCATCTCGGGCGGGCAGTTGGCCTCCAACCAGGCGCGCGTCTCGGCGCGGAAGCTGGCGAGCGACTCTTCGCTGTTCATCGTCATCTCAGTTCTCCACAACGTTGTGCGCCGCGTGCAACGCACGAAACCGGCTCGCGAGCAGCGGTTCGGGCGGCCGCGGCGCAGGCCATGCCAGTGCACCCGCGGGACCGGCTTGGCCGGACCGCTGGGTGCGCCCCTGGCGCGGGATGGGACTTCCACACGCAGTGAAGAAGTCCAAACGGGGTGGGCTCATATCGTCACGCCGCCATCGACCACGACGGCCTGGCCGGTCATGAACGAGCCAGCCTTCGATGCCAGGAACACCGCGGCCCCCGCGATCTCGTCGGGCTCGCCGATGCGGCGCAGCGGCGCGTTGGCCGTGGCCTTGGCCAGCGTGTCCGGGTTCTCCCAGAGCGCGCGCGCGAAGTCGGTGCGGATCAGCCCGGGCGCGATGCAGTTCACGCGCACGTTGTGCGGGCCCAGTTCCACGGCGAGGTTGCGCGCGAGCTGGAAGTCGGCGGCCTTGGAGATGTTGTAGGCGCCGATCACGGGCGAGCCGCGCAGCCCGCCGATGGAAGAGACGATGACGACCGCGCCGTCCTTGCGCGCCACCATCTGCGGCGCCACGAAGCCGATCAGCCAGTGGTTGGCGATCACGTTGTTCTCCAGCACCTTGCGGAACTGCTCGTCCGCGATGCCGGCCATGGGCCCGTAGTAGGGGTTGGATGCGGCGTTGCAGACCAGGATGTCGATGGCGCCCAGCTGGCGGTTCGTCTCCTCGACCAGGTGCCGCAGCTCTTCCTTGGACGAGATGTTGGCCGGCACCGCGATCGCGCGGCCCGCGCCATGGCGTGCGTTGATCGCTGCCGCCACCTCCTCGCAGGGCTGGGCCTTGCGCGAGGAGATGACCACGCGCGCACCTTGCTCGGCCATGCGTTCGGCGATGGCGCGGCCGATGCCGCGCGAGGAACCGGTGATGACGGCGACCTTGCCGTCGAGTGCGAAAAGTGACATCTGCGTCTCCTGTGTGTGCCGGGGTTCTGCCCGGCCGGCGGCCTCGTGCAGAGCATCCCGTGGATGAAACCGCATTTTCTAAACCCATCACCAAGTGGGGTATGTAATGTGAGAGACATTCCCGGTTGGGGCATACCCCATGTTCCAAATTGCCAGCGAATCACTAGACTGGCCGCACCGAAGAGGTTCTGCGCGCACCCATGCCGCAGTGGACTGAACGACATCAAGGAGACACATGCGATCCCCCGTGACGCCTTGCCAACGATGTTCCCGGAGTGGTCGCGCGGGCCCCGGCCCGTGCCCGCGCTCCGCCGTGCCCCACCATGGGTGCGGTCTACCCAGCAGCACCTGACCATGCACGCCTACGTAGCCCGCCGCCTGCTGTCGCTGTTGCCGACCCTGGTCCTGGCCAGCCTGATCGTCTTCATCTCGATCCGGCTCATCCCGGGCGATGTGGTGGACCTCATGCTGAGCAACAACGACATCTCGGCCGACACCATGAGCCGCGACCAGCTCATCGCTGCGCTGGGCCTGGACCAGCCCATGTGGAAGCAGTACCTGCTCTGGGTGCGCGCCATCGTGTTCCATGGCGACCTGGGCAACTCGCTGTGGCAGGGCACCTCGGTGGCCGAGCAGATCGGTGCGCGCCTGCCCGTGACGCTGGAACTCGGCGTGATCTCGCTCGTGGTGTCGCTGACGATGGCGCTGCCCATCGGCATCTACTCCGCGATCCGCCAGGACACGGCGGGCGACTACATCGCGCGCTCGTTCTCCATCCTGCTGCTGGCCGTGCCGAGCTTCTGGCTCGGCACCATGGTCGTCGTGTTCCCCTCGATCTGGTGGGGTTGGTCGCCGCCCATCGACTACGTGGGCTTCTTCGCCAACCCCTGGCAGAACCTACAGCAGATGATCGTGCCGGGCATCGTGCTCGGAACCTCGCTGTCGGCCATCACCATGCGCATGACGCGCACCATGATGCTGGAGGTGCTGCGCCAGGACTACATCCGCACCGCGCAGGCCAAGGGCCTGGGCGAGCGCGTGGTGGTGCTGCGCCACGCGCTGCGCAATGCCTTGATTCCGGTGGTCACGCTGATCGGCCTGCAGGCACCGCTGCTGCTGGGCGGTGCCGTGATCGTCGAGCAGATCTTCGTGATTCCGGGCATGGGCATGCTGCTGCTCGAGGCCGTGAGCCAGCGCGACTACCCCATCGTGACCGGCGTGTTCCTGATCGTCGGCGTGGCGGTCCTGGTCATCAACCTGTTGGTCGACCTGAGCTACGGCCTGCTCGACCCCAAAGTGAGGACACGGTGATGGGACCACCCCCGTTTGGACTTCGAAGGGCGTGTGGGAGTCCCATCCCCCTCAAGGGGCGCACCCAGCGGTCCGGCGAAGCCGGTCCCGCGGGTGCACTGGCATGGCCTGCTCCGCGGCATTCGGAGCCGCGCCGTGCCTGCTGCCTTCGTAACCTGCGGCTGGGGTGCCAGCACCAAGGAGAACCGAGATGACGGCTGCCACCAGTGCGATTTCCGCAGGCCCGGTGCCGATACGCGGCGGTGTGATGGGCTTTCTGCGCCGCCTCGTGCGCGAGAAGCCGCTGGGCGCGGCCGGCGGCGTGCTGCTGCTGTTCTTCCTGTTCTGCGGCGTGTTCGCGGACTTCATCGCGCCCTACGGCTACAACGACATTTCGCCGGCCGACCGCCTGCAGGCGCCCAGCGCCGCCCATTGGTTCGGCACCGACAACCTGGGCCGCGACCTGCTGTCGCGCTGCATCTACGGCGCGCAGCTGTCGGTCATCATCGGCTGCGCGGCCGCGCTGCTGGCCACCGTGATCTCGGCCGTGCTGGGCATCGTGAGCGGCTACTTCGGCGGCAAGATCGACATGTTCATGCAGCGCTTCGTCGATGCCTGGATGAGCTTTCCCGATCTCGTGGTGCTGATCGTGGTCGTGTCCGTGCTGGGCCCGGGCATGCCGCAGATCATCGTCACGCTGGGTGTGCTGCTGGGCATCGGTGGCTCGCGCATCGTGCGCTCGGCCGTGATCTCGGTGCGCGAGAACACCTATGTGCATGCCGCGCAATCGCTGGGCGCCTCCTCGCCGCGCATCCTGTGGCGCCATGTGCTGCCCAACGTGATGCCGCCCATCATTGTGCTGTTCACCACGCGCGTGGGCACGGCCATCCTGGCCGAATCGGGCCTGTCCTTCCTGGGCCTGGGCGTGCCGCCGCCGGCGCCCACCTGGGGCTCCATGCTGTCGGGCAGCGGCCGCACCTTCATGTTCGAAGGTCCCTGGCTCGCGCTGGCACCGGGCCTGTGCCTGACGGCCGTGGTCTACGCCACCAACGTGTTCGGCGACGCGCTGCGCGACCTGCTCGACCCGCGCATGCGCGGAACGAGATGAGCTCTCCCCCGTTTTGGCGGCCTCACTGCGTGCAGGCCGCCCAGCCCCCCCCAGGGGCGCCGCCAGCGGCCGGGCAGAGCCCGGGCCAAAGCGTCTGCTGGCGTGGCCCGCTCCGCGGCCGTTGGTACCGCTGCCATGCAGACGCTGCCGTGCTGTCTGCAGGCGGCGCTTGAATGCGTTCGGCCCATCGCCCGCTTTGTCAAAGAAAAGGAGACTGCATGACCGCATCCCGCAAGTTCGCCGGCGTCCTCGTGGCCGCATTGGCTGCAGCATCGGCCTTCGCCCAGGCCCCCGCCAAGCCGCAGTACGGTGGCGCCGTCAACATCGGCACCATCTTCCTGACGGTGCCGCCGCTGTCCTTCGACAGTGCCGACTGGACCTGGAAGTTCAACCACGACGTGGGCCTGGCCTACGAGTCGCTGTTCGCGGCCGACCTGTCCAAGGCCAAGCGCAATGGCGGGCCTTACGACTTCACGATCGACGCCTACCTGCCCGCCGACGCCGTCCGCGGCGAGCTCGCGGAGAGCTGGAAGATGCTGGACAACCCGCGCCGCGTGGAGATCAAGCTGCGCAAGGGCGTGATGTTCCCGGCCAAGGCCGGCGTCATGGAGGCGCGCGAGTTCACGTCGCAGGACGTGGTCTACAGCTACAACCGCTACGACCAGAGCGCCAAGAAGATCCCCAACTACTTCGACCACATCGAGAAGGTCGAGGCGCCGGACGCCCACACCGTGGTGTTCACGTTCAAGGCCTTCCACGCCGAATGGGACTACCGCTTCGGCTGGGGCTACTACTCGAGCATCGTGCCCAAGGAGGTCGTGGACGCCGGCGCCAAGGACTGGCGCAAGGCCAACGGCACGGGACCTTTCGCGATCAGCAACTACGTGCAGGGCAACACGGTCACGTTCACGAAGAACGCGAACTACTGGGACAGCGAGACCATCGGCGGCCAGAAGTACAAGCTGCCCTTCGTCGACACCATCAACTACCGCTTGATCAAGGACGAATCGACCTACCTCACGGCGCTGCGCACGGGCCGGCTGGACGTGCTGGAGGTGGTGCTCTGGACCGCCGTGGACGAGCTCAAGAAGAGCGCGCCGCAGCTGCAGTGGAACCGCTACCTGGCCGTCAACGGCCCGGTGCTCGCGCTGCGCGTGGACACCAAGCCGTTCGACGACATCCGCGTGCGGCACGCGCTGAACATGGCGATCGACCGGGACCAGATCATGAAGTCCTACTACGGCGGCAACGCCGAGCTGATGTCGTACCCCATGCACCCCTCGTACGGGCCGTACCACGAGCCGGTGTCCTCGATGCCAGACAGCATCAAGGCCTTGTTCAAGTATGACCCCGAGAAGGCCAAGAAGCTGCTGGCCGAAGCGGGCCACGCGAAGGGCTTCAGCTTCAAGGTGCAGACCCACTCAGGGCAGCTGGAGAACGACCTGCTCGCGCTGATCGCGGCCCAGCTGGCCAAGGTCGGCGTGAAGATGGAGATCCAGGTCATGGAGTACCCGGCCTACCTGTCGGCCATGACCACCAAGACCAACGCGCCGGGCTACTTCGTGAGTCTGGCAGCGACCAACCCGACCACGGCGCTGCGCAAGACCTTCTACACGGGCCAGACCTGGAACCCCTCGCAGTACGCCGACCCGGCCTTCGACAAGCAGATCGACGCCATGCTGGCCGAGCCCGACGAGGCCAAGCGCCAGCAGCTGCTGCGCGGCATGACGCGCGAGATTCTCGAGAAGGCGCCCCACATCTGGCTGCCCACGCCGTACCGCTACACGGCCTGGTGGCCCTGGGTCAAGAACTACAACGGCGAGCTGCGCGCGGGCGCGGAGCGGCCGGGCCCCATCCATTCGCGCATCTGGATCGACCAGGACCAGAAGAAGAAGCTGGGCTTCTGAGCCCCGCGCGGGGGGCTTCGCGGCCCGCCCGTTCGATCCCGCCGCACGCCCTGCCACCGGCACGCAGGCGGCTTGCCTTTCGACCGACACCCAGCAAGGGGACTGCATGACCTCCATCTCCCGCAAGCTCTCGTGGCTGGCGCTGGCCAGCGCGCTGGCCGCCGGCGCCGCCTCGGCCCAGGCACCGGCCAAGCCGCAGTACGGCGGCACGCTCAACGTGGGCACGGTCTATGTCACGCGCACCGCGCTGTCCTGGGACGGCGCCGACTGGAACTGGAAGTTCAACCACGATGCGGGCCAGATGTACGAGCAGCTGTTCGCGGCCGACCTGTCCAAGGCCCAGCGCAACGGCGGCAAGCAGGCCTTCGTGGCCGACGCCTGGGTGCCGTCCGACGCCATGCGCGGCGAGCTCGCCGAGAGCTGGACCTGGACCGACCCGCTCACTTTGAGCGTCAAGCTGCGCCAGGGCGTCAAGTTCCCGGCCAAGGAGGGCGTGATGGCCGAGCGCGAGCTCGTGGCCGAGGACGTGGTCTACGCGTACACGCGCATGGACAAGAGCCCCAAGAAGATCCTGACCTACTTCGACCACATCGCCGCGGTCGAAGCGACGGACAAGCACACCGTGGTGTTCCGCTTCAAGAACTTCAACGCCGAGTGGGACTACCGCTGGGGCTGGGGCTACTACTCCAGCATCGTGCCGCGCGAGGTGGTGGAGGCCGGCGCCGGCGACTGGCGCAAGGCCAACGGCACGGGGCCCTTTTTGCTCACCAACTTCGTGTCGGGCAATGCCAACACCTACGTCAGGAACCCCGGCTACTGGGACAAGGAGACCATCGGTGGCCAGGCCTGGCAGCTGCCCTTCGTCGACAGCGTGGTCTACCGCACGATCAAGGACGAGTCGTCCCAGCTCACGGCGCTGCGCACGGCCCGGCTCGACATCCTGGAGACCATCCGCTGGACCTCGGTGGACGAACTCAAGCGCAGCGCACCGGCGCTGCAGTGGAAGCGCTACCTCGCGCCCAGCGCCAACTACCTGGCCATGCGCGTGGACCAGAAGCCCTTCGACGACATCCGCGTGCGGCGCGCGCTGAACATGGCCGTCAACAAGCAGGAGGTGGTCAAGCAGTTCTACGGCGGCAACGCCGAACTGCTGAGCTTTCCGATGAGCCCGGCCTTCGACGGCTACTACGAGCCCCTGTCGGCCATGCCGCCCGAGGTCAAGGAACTGTTCACCTACGACCCCGAGCGTGCCAGGAAGCTGCTGGCCGAGGCCGGCCATGCCAAGGGCTTCTCGTTCAAGGTGCAGGTCTGTGCCTGCGAGCCCAACAACCTGGAGCTGCTGCAGCTCATGGCCGGCTACCTGCAGAAGGTGGGCGTGCGCATGGAGATCCAGTCCATGGAGTACGCGCCCTTCCTGTCGGCCATGACCTCCAAGACCAATGCGGCCGGCTACTACATGCTCAACGGCTTCACGAACCCCACGACCTCGCTGCGCAAGAACTTCCAGACCGGCCAGACCTGGAATGCCGCGCAATGGGCCGACCCCCGGTTCGACGCCGCGCTGGAGGCCATCTACGCGCAGCGCGACGAGCCCGCGCGCCAGGCACAGGTCAAGCAGGCCACGCGCGAGATCCTGGCCGCCGCGCCCTACATCTTCATGCCCACGCCCTACCACTTCGCGGCCTGGTGGCCCTGGGTCAAGAACTACGAGGGCGAGCTGTTCGCAGGCGCCGCGCGGCCGGGCCCGATCTACGCGCGCATGTGGATCGACCAGGAACTCAAGAAGAAGATGGGGTTCAAGTGATCCACCCCCGTGTGGCGGCCGCACGGCGTG
>DATKFT010000002.1:0-2207 GCA_035544335.1 Pseudorhodoferax sp. | reverse complement strand
CGTTGCCGTGGGCATCGAGATCACCGAGCAGCGGCGCAACGAGGAGGCGCTGCAGCACCAGGCCACGCACGATGCGCTGACGGAACTGGCCAACCGCGCGCTGCTGCTGGAGCGCGTGAACCGCGCGATCGCGCGGGCCCGGCGCAAGACGCAGCCGGTGGTGCTGTTCCTCATGAACCTGGACAACTTCCGGCAGGTCAACGACAGCATCGGCCATGGCGCTGGCGACGAGGTGCTGCGCGAGATGGGGCGGCGGCTGCAGGAGCTCGCGCGCGGCGGCGACACCGTCGCGCGCGTGGCGGGCGACGAGTTCGCGCTCGCCTGCGAGGGGATGGCGCGCGAGGCCATCGAGCCGCTGGGCGCGCAGATCCGTGCGGCGCTGCAGATGCCGGTGTTTCTGCGCGGGGTGCCGTACGCGCTTGGCGGCTGCATCGGTGCGGCGGTGTTTCCGGACCACGGCGCCGACGCGGAGACCCTGCTCAAGCGCGCCGACCTCGCAATGGTGGAGGCCAAGAACCACGGCGACCGTGGCGTGTCCATCTTCGCGCCCGAGATGCAGGACGCGATCGACGAGCGCGTGCAGATGGAGGCGCGGCTGCGCAAGGCCATCGGCCGTGCAGAGCTCGTGCTGCATTTCCAGCCGCAGGTGGACTTCGAGACCGGCGCGCTCGTGAGCCTGGAGGCCTTGCTGCGCTGGGACTCGCCGGACTACGGCTTCCTGATGCCGGGCAAGTTCATCCGGCTGGCCGAGGAATCGCGGCTGATCGGGGAGATCGATGCCTTCGTGCTCGATGCGGCCTGCCGGCAGATGCGCCAGTGGCACGAACAAGGCCATGGCTGGGTCCGCACGGCCGTCAATCTGGCCGCGACGAAGTTCTCCGACCCGCATTTCAAGACCGAGCTGCGCGAGGCCATGGCGCGTTACGGCATTCCCTCGGGCGTGCTGGAACTGGAGGTCACCGAGAGCCTCGCGATGCGCGATCCCGATGCCGCGCTGGTGCTGATGGGCGAGCTCAAGGAGCTGGGCATCCTGCTGTCGGTGGACGACTTCGGCACGGGCTATTCCAACCTCGGCTACCTCAAGCGCTTCCCGGCCGACCGGCTCAAGGTGGACCAGTCCTTCGTGCGCGGCCTGCTCAACAGCCCGCAGGACCGGGCCATCGTGGCGGCCGTGGTGCGCATGGCGCACAACCTGAACATGCGTGCGATCGCCGAGGGCGTGGAGACCGAGGAGGAAGCGATCCTGCTGTACTCGCTGGATGTCGACGAGATCCAGGGCTACTGGGTGGCGCGGCCCCAACCGGCCGAGGTCGTGCAGACGCTGTTCGACCGGCCGATGCTGCTGGACCCGGCGGTGTTCCTGCAGCGCGAGGCCCTGCCCGTGGTGCTGCTGGTCGAGGACGAGGAGGTCACGCGCGTCATGGTCGGGCAGTTGCTGGTGTCGTTCGGCGTGCGCGTCGTGAGCGTGGCCAGCGCCGAGCAGGCGATGCTGAAGTTCCACCAGCATGCCTACGCGATCGCGCTGGTCGACCACTGGCTGCCGGGCAGCAGCGGCATCGAGCTGCTGGGCCAGATCCGCAAGCGCATGCCGCATGCCGTGCGCATGCTCATGACGGTCAGCAACGACCCGCAAGTGCTGCGCGACGCGATCAACATCGGCGGCGTCGCGCATTTCCTGGCCAAGCCGATCGATCCGGCCATGCTGCGCAAGGTCGTGCTCGATGCCTGCTGGAGCACGGTGGCCCAGCGCCGGCACCTGCTGCTGCCCGGCTGAGCGCGCTAGAGGAACATGCCGCCGGACGCTTCGATGCGCTGCGCGTTGACCCAGCCCGTACCGGGCGCCAGCAGGGCGGCAATGACCGGGCCGATGTCGTCCGCCTCGCCCACGCGGCCCAGTGCGGTCTGCGAGGCGATGAAGCCGTTCACCTGGGCGTTGTCGCGCACGGTGCCGCCGCCGAAGTCGGTGGCGATGGCGCCCGGCGCCACCACGTTGACGCGGATGCCGCGCGGGCCGAGTTCCTTGGCCAGGTAGCGTGTCAGCACCTCGACGCCGCCCTTCATGGCCGCGTAGGCCGCGTAGCCGGGCAGTGCGAAGCGGGCCAGGCCCGACGACAGGTTGATGATGCGGCCGCCGTCGGCCAGCACGGGCAGCAGCGCCTGGGTCAGGAAGAAGACGCCCTTGAGGTGGATGTTGCTGAGCCGGTCGA
>DATKFT010000001.1:0-1648 GCA_035544335.1 Pseudorhodoferax sp. | reverse complement strand
TCGAGTCGAGCGAGGCGGCCGCCAAGAAGCTGGGCCTCACGGTGCCCGTCAAGATCATGACGCCCGCCGGCAGCGTCGACGTCTCGACCGAGGTCATCAAGCTGCGCCGCGCCGCGCCCGACTACACCATCTTCCACGGCTACGTGCTCGCGCCCATTCCCGAGTTCGTGCAGCAGGGCAAGCAGATGGGCATGACCACCAAGTGGATGGGCACCTTCTGGACCATGGACAGCTCCACCGTCATGAAGATGGGCGAGGCCGGCGACGGCTTCATGGGCGTCATGCCCTACCGCTACTACTACGACACCTCGGCCAAGGCGCCCATGCTGGACAAGATCCGCGCGCTGCGCCCCGAGTACCAGAGCACGGCCTATATCCAGGGCTTTCTGGCGGCCATGCTGTTCGTGGAATCGGCCAGGCGCTGCCTGGACGCGGGCAAGCCGCTCACCGGCCCCAACCTCAAGGCAGCGCTCAACTCCATCAAGGACTTCGACACGGGCGGACTGATCGGCGTGCCCATCACCATCAAGGGCAATTCGATTCCCGTGGGCCGCGTCTACAAGGCGGACATGAAGGCGCAGAAGATGCTGCCTGCGTCCGACTGGATCGCACTTTGACCGTCGTCCGAACAGACGCCCGCACATGACCGAGCAGCCCACGGACAAGGTCCTCGAAATCAACAACATCGAGGTCATCTACAACAAGGTCGTGCAGGCCCTGCGGGGCCTGTCGCTGGCCGTGCCGCGCGGCCAGATCGTGGCGCTGCTGGGCAGCAACGGCGCGGGCAAGAGCACCACGCTCAAGGCCGTCTCGGGGCTGCTGGCGCTGGAGGACGGCCTGCTGGCCAGCGGCAGCGTGCGCTACAACGGCCAGTCCACCGCGCAGTACGCGCCCCAGCAGCTGGTGCGCCTGGGGCTGTCGCATGTGATGGAGGGCCGGCGCGTGTTCGAGGACCTCACGGTGGAGGAAAACCTCGTGGCCGCGACCTACGCGCTCACGGGCCGCCATCAAGTCAAGCCCGACTTCGACCTGGTCTACAGCTACTTCCCGCGCCTGCATGAGCGACGCAAAGGCCTGGCCGGCTACCTGTCGGGCGGCGAGCAGCAGATGCTGGCCATTGGCCGCGCGCTGATCGCCGAGCCCCAGCTCATGCTGCTGGACGAGCCCTCGCTGGGCCTGGCGCCGAAGCTGGTGGAGGACATCTTCACCATCATCGCGCGCATCAATGCCGAGCGCGGCACCTCCATGCTGCTGGTCGAGCAGAACGCCACCGTGGCCCTGGCCGTGGCGCACAGCGGCTACATCATGGAGAACGGCAAGATCGTCATCGACGGCCCGGCCGAACGCCTGGCCCAGGATGCCGACGTGCGCGAGTTCTACCTGGGCATGGGTGGTGGCGGCGAGGCAAAAAGTTTTCGCGACCTGAAGCACTACAAGCGCCGCAAGCGCTGGTTGTCATGAAGCACCCCCTGAGTCGCTTCGCGCTTTCCCCCTCTCTCCCGCTTCGCGAGGGAGGGGGACAGCATCCTCGGTGCGGGGCGGCCCTTCCTCGGTGCTCCCGTGTGGGGGCACGCCAGTGTCACAGGCAGCGCGATGGGTCATTGATATGAAGAACCTTCCCGAACTCACCCTGCCCCAGATGCTGGCC